>JBDRQG010000333.1:0-4298 GCA_043826475.1 bacterium | reverse complement strand
CCACAAGAGCCGGACTTTTATCCGCCCCTCTAAGAGACAGGTTTGGACTTTATTATCATCTCGATTTTTATCCTCCCGAAGATTTGACTGAGATAATTATGCGCTCAGCAAAAATTCTGAAATCGAAAATAAATCAGGAAGCCTCTTACGAAATTGCCAAACGAGCCCGTGGCACTCCCCGCATAGCCAACCGCTTACTCAGAAGAGTGCGTGATTACAACGATGTCAAAAGTGAAGGGGCGATTGATGTTGAAATTGCCGGCAAAGCTCTTGATGCCGAGGGGATCGATAATATTGGTCTTGATAATCTCGATCGGAAACTCCTGCAGATAATAATCGAGTATTATAAAGGAGGTCCGGTAGGTATCGAAGCTCTTGGTGCCACGCTTAATGAAGAGATTGATACTCTGGTTGATATGGTCGAGCCGTACCTGCTGAAAATCGGCTTTATCCAGCGCACCAAACGGGGGAGACAGGTTTCAGTCGAAGCCGCCAAACATCTTGGCCTCAAACTCCCCGGTGATCACAATCAGCAGAAATTGTTTGAGTAGATAGAATTATTCTTACAATCTCATAATTTCTACTTTATCAATATTATACTTTTTGTGTCTTTAAATTCATCTGTCTGGATCTGGTAATAATATATTCCTGAGGCAATATTTTTCCCTGAATAATCGAATCCATTCCATTTAATATTATAACTACCGGCGGGTTTTGATTCGTGTACCAGGGTATTTATTTCTCTGCCGAGAATGTCGTATATTGTCAATTTAACATATGTTCGATACGGCAGGTTAAAACTAATTGTTGTTGTGGGATTAAAGGGATTGGGGTAATTCTGATTAAGTTGAAATGCTGATGGAATTTCTAATAATTCGTTGTCAGAATTTATATCGGTATAAGTATCATTTAATAATATCGTTACTCTATTGCTGGTATGGCAAACAGCAATATCAATATCATTGTCACCATCAAGATCAGAACAAACAAATATTAACTGATAATTACAGGATAGTATATTTAATGGTAAAAAAAGAGTCCCATCACCATTGTTGAATAAAATTGAAATATCGTTGGAGCCTTCGTTTAACACCGCTAAATCGTTATAGCCGTCCATATCAAAATCATCAGCACTAATGGCGAGCGGACGTTCCCCCACCTCATAATATAAGGGAGTGTCAAAAGAGCCATCTCCGGCATTCATCAAAACAACGACTTGATTGGAATCGTAATTCGTGAAAAACAAATCACAATTATTATCTCCATCAAGATCAGAGGAAAACAGGTCGGAATTGTATCCACTGTAGGAAAAGCTTAAAGACAATTGAAAATGGACAAATTCAGTATCAGTACTATTTTGGAAGACATAAAAGCTATCATCAGCAGCAGTTGCAATATCTAAAAAATCATCATTATTGAAATCGGATGTAATGATTGAGTGGGGAAAACTCCCTAATTGAAAATTAAAAGTGTTTACAAAAGATCCGTTTCCTTCATTTATAAAAGTGGAAAATGTATTCCCAAGATATGAATTAACTGTAATTATATCACTGTAGCCATCATTGTTGAAGTCGGCAGTTGTTAATGCTTCAGGACCCGGAGCTACCCCGTATGTGTCAGCATCATAAAAGGTACCATCTCCTTTATTAATATAAACAGCTATCCAATCCATATTCCAACTGGTTGCAACAAGATCAGAATAACCATCCCCATCAACATCGACAATTATAACGTCACTTACATGTCCACCAGCCTCATAATTAACGGGAAGATCAAACGAGCCGTCACCATTATTAATTAGAACAGTCACACAATAGCTTGCATAACTTGCAATAACCAAATCATTAATATTGTCTCCGTTTAGATCACCCGAACAAATTGATTTTAATTCGCTGGTTATAAAGTATTCCTCTCCAACGGAGAAAGTGATTTGATGCGATAAAACATCTGTTGCAATGAAAAGTAAACTTACGAAAAAGTAGAGCAAATTATTCATCATAAGAATGTCCAATTTAAGATATTCAACTAAAGATAAACATATTAAATTGTTGACGCAATTATAGTTATTTATGTTCATTAATAATGTTAAGCATCTAAAATGAGAGGTAATTACTATGGATAACGATATTTTAAAATTACTGATGGAATCGATGGGGGAATGGACGCTGAGTAATGCTAAGGATCCGCGCGGGACAATTTCAATTCTAATTACCGAGACTGTTAAATTCCGGGATAAACTTAAAGAGGAGACGGGAACGATTTTAACAGTTGAGGACACCCGTATTGCTCTTGATGCCCTGCAGGATTATTTAGTCACAAATAAGCTGCCAAAAAAACTCACATCAGAACAAAAAGCCCTCACTCAAATCTGGATTGATAGGTTGACATTATTTAATAAGTAGATTATGTGCAGCTTTGTTTAATACTTGATTTAACAGTAAAAAAAACTACAAGATTATCCACGAATATTCTTTACAACTTTTAAATTACATATTATATTTTACTGTAACTGTACTCATTAAATAATATGAGTTTGATCTGCTCCTAAATGAAGAACTATTAACAAGGAGAGGATATGTTTTATAAAAGCTTATTAAAAACTGTATTAATAATATCACTGATATTTATATTTACATTACCTGCTCAAGCGCAAACCGTCTGTGGTGATGTCGATTTAACCGGTGAAGTAAATGTTGCGGATCTGGTCTTTATGGTGAATTATCTTTTTAAAGGAGGTCCGGAGCTATGCCCAACTCCGAGTGGTGAGTATGTTGGTCATACTAATTGTAAGGGAATGAAAACTGCAGATACACTTGAAACAAACTGGGACTGCCTTGAATATAATTATACAGGCAGCAACCTTCTGACTCTCAAGCATGTCAATACCGCTTTTAATTGTTGCTCTCTAAAAGATGCTGATATTATAATTGATGATAGCCTTATCCTAATTGTCGAAAGTGAATCTTTTTCTGATCCTTATGACTCCTGTTACTGTGAATGTCTTTTTGATTTAGATTTTGAAATTAGTAATTTACCACCAGGAATCTATACCATTAAAATCGATCAACTATATTTGGATCCGGGGCATGAATTGATGGAATTCACGATTGAGTTGACAACCACTTCGATTACTGATAGTTACTGTATTTATCGAGAACATTATCCTTGGGGTTATTAGTTTTGAAGACTAGAACTCTATAACAGTTTTACCATAGTTTCTACAATTCGTGCACCATCCATACATTCGGTTCGATATAAGTACCGAGATCATTCTCTAAGTTTATCTCTACCGGAACCAATGCCCCGGGTATGACATATCTTCCGCTTTCAGAAAACTTAATTCCGGTCCAGTTTTCCCATTCGGTAATTGTTCCGGTTATCCGCATGGCATGATGGCAGGGTTTGATAATTTTGGCTCCAATTTTAACATGCACTCTGAGCCAGGGATCAAATGGAAAACCTAGTCCATTGCTTTTGAGAATATATTCATCGATGGGAAGCTCCGGGTAATCAGATTTTCTGCTTGGGCGGACCGGGGCTATCAATTTTTCTAAACCATTGTCAATTCCAATTTGCCGCATTGCTTGAACCGCATGACTGCTTATCCCTTTACCACGGTTATCCCCAAAAACAACAATCTGCAGAGCGCAAATTAAATTTGGTTTATTACCTGAATTAAAATCATCTATTCCTTTTTGTAATGCCCAGTCCCAGCCATCTTCCGGAAGGTTCTCAACAGTATCATGCCATGCAATCGGAATAGAGTTGCCCAGCGCGAGCGGAACGTTCTCATTCTCATTAACAAGGACAAATTGAAAATCGGGCAGGTCGGTGTAGCATCTATCGAGAAGATTGGCTACCGGATCGTGAAGCATAAACTCAGGCCATTCGCGGCCGATTTTACGATGGGTTTTATCTAAGAGATCAAAGTTATCTTTTCCAGTAATTACTTTGTATGTCATAATATTTCTTTCTTCATAAGTAGGCATTTTTCATCAGGAGTTCGTCCCGGTTCTGTCTTAAAAGTAATATAGCCAAGATTATTATAAATAGATATTGCTTTATGATTTGTATCGTCTACGCCCAATGTGATTATTACTTTACCTAATTCTTTTGCCTTTCTCTCAACTAACACCATCATTTCTTTTCCGAAACCCTGATTCTGAAATTCGTTTCGTACCTGTAGATTATGTAAATGAGCAATCTGATTACCATCAGCCAATTCCGGATCATTATCCACATTTTTGAGAATCATCTGGATCATAGCCACAGCTTGATCATTCTGGTAGCCAACAAGG
>JBDRQG010000332.1:0-5958 GCA_043826475.1 bacterium | reverse complement strand
AGTTCAACCAAAGGGTATCTGATAGAAATTGCTTTTTTGCAAAAGGCGCATTTCCCGCCTAAAAATAAATAACTGATCAGAGGGATGTTATGGTACCATTTTAATTGAATACCGCATTTTGGACAGGCTGAACGGCTTTTTTTTAACATTATTTTAAGGGGAAGGCGATAAATAACAACATTAAGAAAAGAACCAATCACCAGCCCGAAGAGGCAAACCCATATATAAAATAAATATTGCATATAATATATATCGGAAATAATTGAATTAACTCAACTCGCCTAGTGTATTCATCAGTAAAGCGCAAACCACAGGGCCGGCGGTCTCGGTTCTTAAAATCCTGCTCCCAATGGAAATTTGTTTATAACCGGCTTCTTTTGCCTGTAATATTTCCATATTGGAGAATCCGGATTCCGAACCGACTATCAGGCTGGCTCTTTTATAATCTTTCTTTATTTCAAGATTATGGAACAGAGTCCCATCATTTCCGGGATGAAAAATAAGATTAAGACTTTCAGAGTCGGTCTCTTTGAGGAAATCCATAAATTTTACCGGAGCTGAGATATCCGGCCGATAAGAACGACGGCACTGTTTTGTAGCCGCTAAGGCAACTTTTTCCAATCTGGATATTCTGGATTTTATCCGTTTAGGATCATCTATTTTAACTTTTGATTTTTCTGCAAGTAAAGGGACAAATCTTTTTACACCCAACTCAGTCCCTTTTTCTACTACTGTATCAAATTTATAATTGGTAGACAGACCGGCGGCCAGAGTCAGACGGATATTGGGTTCGCCAAAATTACGAATAACATTATGGATTGTAATTTCTGTCTTTTTAGATAACTGTCCGGTGATAATTTCCCCGCGATAGGCGTTGCCCAAGCCATCGATGACAATTACCTGTTCCCCTTTTCCCAGACGGAGAACTTTTCGGGCATGATGGCTCTCGGCATCAGGTAGAATGATTTTTTCATCATCGATATTCTCCGGAGGAGCATAAAATATCGGAGGCTGCATTATCAGACCTTTTTAATAATCAGCGTTCGCCATTCGTTGTCGGGATGGATATTTATATTAGAGATATTGTTTCTTTTTAATGCATCTTTAATCTCGTCCAGATCCGGTGCTAAGAGCCCAGAAAGAATCAGGGTGCCATTCTCTGCAGTTATATCTACCAGTTGATCGATCATTTCCAAAATCGTACTCTTGATAATATTGGCACAGATATAATTATATAGTTTATCGTTGATGCATTTCTCAATCGATCCGAAAATAACTTCATAAGGTGCTGTTGCTTTATTGAATTCCAGATTCTCTTTGCAATTCTCTATCGCTACAACATCATAATCGATAGCCTTAATATATGAAGCACCCATTTTATCAGCCATGATTGAAAGTATTCCCGAACCACAACCCATATCAAGGAACCGATCACCACATTTTAAATTATCCAGCATTATCTTAAGACAGGAGCGGGTCGTTTCGTGCTTACCGGTTCCAAAAGCCATTTTTGGTTCGATAACAATATCATATTTGTAATCATTGATATTATTTATCCAGGGAGGCCTTACAATGATCAGGTCATCGATTATTACCGGTTGAGCATTCTTTTTGTATTCATCTTCATAAGCGACTTTGTTAATTTTACCAATGCTGATTTCCTGGAGAGTTATCTTTTCTCTCTTCGCTAATTCGGCAAGATATTTTTTCAGTAGTTCAATTTTATTATCAACTTCATCAGGTAATAAATAAAATGTCAAAGTAGTAATGGGAGCATCTAATTTCTCTTCTTCGATAAAACCACTACAAATATTTTCTGAAATAAAGTCACCCAAAATATCCAACTGGTCATTGGGTATATCAATCTTAATTTCAAAAATCTCAGATTCAGAAGTATTATTTATCTTCTCATTCATCTATGTTTTCCTAACCGTTGGTTGTAAAACATTTTTTGTTAATATAACAGCTAAACCCCAAGTGTTTCTCTTAATTTGGAAAAGAATGATTTATTTCCTGTCGGTGGTCTGAATGATTCTGAAAGGGATAATTTATCAAGCAGAACTTTATCTTCACTGCTCAAATTTGTCGGGACCCAGATCATAATTTGTACCAGGTGATCTCCCAGTCCATTATGGTGCAGCCGGGGAACTCCTTTACCTCTCAGTTTAAATATCTTCCCGGGCTGGGTTCCCGGCGGGATTTTTACTTTCATATTACCATGCAGGGTCGGGACCGTGATATTTCCTCCTACAGCGGCCATAGTAAATGAAATTGGTATTTCAGAGACAACATTATCCCCGTGACGGGTGAAATATTCATGCTCAATCTCTTCAAAAACAGCAACAAGATCTCCGGACTCGCCGTTGTGGGGAGCGGCATTGCCCATATTTTCGACGGTCATATAATTTCCGCTCGATACACCGGGCGGGATTTTGATTTTAACCGTACTTGTCCCCCTGATGCGACCCTCGCCATTGCAGCTCTTGCACGGATCGGCAATAATTTCTCCAGCCCCGCGGCACATATCACAGGTAGTAACCTGCTGAATCGTACCGAGAAAAGTTTTAGAAATTTTACGAACCTGTCCTCCCCCTTTGCACTGAGGGCAGGTTTTTCGACTGGAGCCGGCTGCCACCCCGCTTCCACCGCAGGGATCGCATTTAACGAGTCGTTTCACCTTTACCGATTTTTCAATACCGGTTGCGATTTCCTCAAGGGTGAGTTGGATTCGGACTCTCAGGTCTTCACCACGATAACGGCGTCTTCGATCATTCCCCATTCCTCCCCCCATACCGAACAGATCATCAAAAATCGAACCTCCGCCGCCACCACCACCGAAATCACGCATGAAAGCTCTCAGGGCATCACCGATATCAAATCCGGCTCCACCGCCAAATCCACCAAAGCCTCCCCCTTGACCTAAACCGGCATGGCCGAACTGGTCATAAGTCTGGCGTTTTTGAGAATCCCGCAATACTTCGTAGGCTTCGGTAGCTTCTTTGAAACTCTCCTCAGCCGCTTTATTTCCTGGATTGCGGTCGGGGTGAAATTTCAGAGCCATCTTGCGATACGCTGACTTGACATCCTCTTCGGATGCACCCCGATCTATGCCGAGAACTTCATAGTAATCCCGTTTAGACATAACTAATTATTCTTATTCTCATCATCAACAACTTCAAACTCAGCATCAACTGCCCCACCGTCATCAGACTTCTTTTCCTCTGCACCAGCGGTTGTCTCTTCAGCTTGTCCACCCGGCTGAGTTCCTGCCCCAGCCTGTTGAGCCTGAGCAGCTTTGTACATCTCCTCGGCTAACTTATGCGAAGCAGTCATCAGAGCCTCTTTAGCGTTATTGATGGTTTCCAGAGAATCACCGGCCATTGCATCTTTCAGAGTTTTTGAGGCTTCCTCAATTCTCTGCTTTTCTTCATTAGAGATTTTATCGCCATGTTCTTTGAGTGTTTTTTCCGTCTGATAAATCAATTGATCAGATTCATTGCGAGCCTTAATGAGATCAGCTTTCTTTTTATCTTCATCAGAGAATTTCTCGCCATCTTTAACCATCCGCTCGACTTCTTCATCAGAGAGACCGGAGGAAACTTCTATTTTGATCGATTGCTCTTTGCCCGTTGCTTTATCTTTGGCGCTGACATGAACAATCCCGTTGGCATCGATATCAAAAGTTACTTCAATCTGCGGCATTCCTCTCGGTGCGGCTGGAATACCAACCAGATCAAATCGTCCGAGAGTGCGGTTATCAATAGCCATCTGGCGTTCACCCTGCAGGACATGGATCGATACGGCCGGCTGATTATCTGAAGCGGTTGAGAATATTTCTGATTTACGGGTTGGGATCGTAGTATTGCGTTCGATAAGACGGGTCATAACACCACCAAGCGTTTCTATTCCAAGTGAAAGAGGAGTGACATCAAGCAGGACAATATCCTTGTCATCCATGTCGCCACCCATAATACCAGCTTGAATAGCCGCACCGGCTGCCACAACTTCATCCGGATTAACGCCCTTATGAGGTTCTTTCCCGAACATCTCTTTAACAAGTGATATAATCCTGGGCATTCTTGTCATGCCTCCGACCAGAACCACTTCATCAATTTCACCAAAAGAGAGTTTGGCATCAGCCAATGCCGCCTGACAGGGTTTCACTGTCCGTTGTACCAGATGATCAACTAATTGCTCGAATTTTGCCCGGCTTAAAGTAAGGTCAAGATGCTTAGGACCGGACTGATCAGCAGTCACAAAGGGCAGATTGATATTTGTTTGCATTGTTGATGAGAGTTCAATCTTGGCTTTCTCGGAAGCTTCTTTTAAGCGTTGGAGAGCCATCCGATCTTTTCTTAAATCAATACCCTGTGATTTTTTGAACTCTTCAGCCATCCAGTCAATAATAGCCTGATCAAAATCATCGCCGCCCAGATGAGTATCGCCATTAGTCGATTCTACCTGGAAGACCCCTTCAGCAATAGTCAAAATAGAGACATCAAAAGTTCCGCCACCTAAATCAAAAACCGCTATTTTTTGCTTGGCTTCTTTTTGTAAACCATAAGCCAGCGAGGCGGCTGTCGGTTCGTTGATAATGCGAAGAACTTCAAGACCGGCAATTTTACCGGCATCTTTGGTTGCCTGACGCTGAGAATCATTAAAATAAGCCGGCACGGTTATAACTGCCTGAGTAACTTCCGAACCGAGATAGTTTTCAGCGGCCTGTTTGAGGTATCTCAAAACCATAGCAGAAATTTCCGGAGGGGTATATCTCTTGCCGCCTACATTGACTTCGACTGCACCATTGTCATTGGAAACAACTTCGTAAGGAACTATTTTTTCTTCACTGGAAACTTCGGAATGCATTCTCCCCATAAATCTCTTGATTGAGAAAATAGTGTTTTCGGGATTGGTGACCGCCTGACGTTTGGCCGCGGCTCCGACAAGGCGCTCTCCATCTTTGGCAAATGCCACCACCGAGGGGGTTGTACGTGCCCCTTCCTGATTGGGAATGACGACCGGTTCCTGGCCTTCCAGAACAGCCACGCAGGAATTAGTTGTTCCCAGATCAATGCCTATAATTTTGCCCATTTCTAAACTCCTTTATAATTACAAAAATAAAATTTCATATATTATTCATCGTTATCTTCGTTTGCCATGTTTTCTTCTTTCGCTCTTCCTGAACTTACTCCTACTTTGGAATGGCGGATTACTCTCTTATCCTGAGAATAGCCTTTGCTGATTTCAAGAGCGACAATCCCTTCATCATATTCGTCCGAGGGAACCTGCATTAATGCCTCATGAAGGTTTGGATCAAATGGTTTTCCCAGGGCATCAATTGGTCTGATATTATGTTTTTCAAGCAGCCCGGTCATCTGATTAAAAATCAGGCGCGTCCCTTCCTGTAATGATTCAAAACTGGCCTTTTCGTCAATATTTAAGGCCCTTTCAAAATTATCAATTATATCCAAAAGTTCGGAAAATATTCTGTCTCCAGCAGAACGGATCATATCATCATAGTTACGGGCAATTCTTTTTTTATAATTGTCAAAATCTGCCGCTGATCTAAGCAGCTTATCCTCAAGCTCAGCTATCCGATTGGTAAGTTTCTCTTCTGTGGTAAGTTCAATCTCCTCCACTGCTGGAGAGTCATCTTGATCAGTTTTATCTATTTCAACCTTTACTTTTGTATCCGAATCATTTTCAGTAACCGGTTCGTCTTCAGATTGAATTTCCTGATCTGATTTTATTTCATTTTCATTCTTTGCCATCTTATTCTCTTTACTTTTTTTCCAGCCCATCAATTACTCTTTTCCCTTTTCAAAATCTTTTGTTCCTGACAGAGCCTCGGTAATGGTCTTGGCGGTATAATCTATCACCGATACCAGCTTATCATAAGCCATCCGCGTCGGCCCGACAATGCCGATAGTCCCGGTAGTATTCCCTACGTGGTAAGTT
>JBDRQG010000331.1:0-2875 GCA_043826475.1 bacterium | reverse complement strand
CGGTAAAGGAAGAGCAGAAGTATTAGTTAGATATCCTTGTTGGGATATCCCGTTAGTTTCTGTACCTGGCAGACGCCCTGAGGTTGTCCCAAAAGTAGACAAACGACCCTGATAATATTTTCATTCACTTTTTTCTTAATACTATGATCGGTGTTCTGTAATAAAATGACATTGACTCTAATATTCGCAATAAACATAAAAGATAAGCCCAGAGACTCTCACTTTTGGAAAATATCGCCCCCAGTGAACCATTTAAGTACTTGGCCATCTTCTTTAAATTATGTGCGATGCAGAATAATATAAATTCTCCTCGTACCTTCCTGATTGTCCGTAAAGCATAACGAACGAACCCGAAATTGAATTTTATATTCCCGAACACAGGTTCCACCAAATGCTTGCGCTGACCGTAGATAAAACGACCATGCTCCGTTTTAAGTTTGGCGGTCATTTGTCGCTCATAAAGCCAATGTTCTGATATCTGAAGCTGACGCACCCGTCTTTTGGTACATTTTGCCCGTGACGGACAACGGCCGCAAGTGACAGCCGTGCCGCTGTAGATATTATTAGTTATGCCATTGCGTATCCGAATTGTCTGATGATGCAAATAATGTCCTTCCGGACATAAAAATCTATCCCTCTTTTTATCATGCTCGAATGCATCCCGATGATAACGACGGTCTGGAACAAGACCGTTTCTGGCTACCGGAAGATAAAGATCAAAACCCTCCGTGGCGGCATATTTAAGGTTTTTGCCGGAATAATATCCTCCATCGGCAGCTATTTTATTGATCTTCACAGGAAGAATATCCCGGCACTTTTCAACCATGCCACGAAACTGGATGGAATCATCAGCATTATTGCTGACATCGGCGGCGACTATGATCTGGTTGCGATCAACCATTATCTGTGAATTATAACTCAAACGCTTCCCGCCTTCGGAAGTCTTCATGTAACGAGCATCAGGATCGGAAACCTGACTGGCTTCATCCGAAGTATCGGAAGATTCATAACCGCTTTCTTCAGCTTTTATATCATCTTTCAAACGGGATCGAAAACATTTTGACAAACGATCCCGGAAATACTTTTTGTTCTTGCCACGACCATTTGCGGATGCTCGAAGCTTGGTGCCGTCAAGACATAAAAGGGAAGTGTCAAGCAAACCGGTCTGGTGACAAAGCAATACGATCTCGGCAAAATACACACTCAAAAGATCAAGATTGTCCTTGCGGAAACGATTTAGGGTACGGAAATCGGGACGAAGGGAACCGCAAAAATAACGATAGCGAATATCATAGCAAATATGCTTGTAAAGTGATCGTGAAGAACGGACACCATCACAGTAACCGAAAAAAAGAACTTTTAAAAGCATCGATGGATCATAAAATGACCGGCCTGATTCACTGTAACGACTATACAGCTCTTCGAGATCAAGATTGTTTACAACTGACGATATTGTTTGGACTAAAGGTTCATCCCAAACCAACTCGGAACGACAGGAAAATTCCACTTGATTGGGGTCTTCGGGTGTTAAGATCATTAAGCCTCCAGAGTTATTATCTCAACTGGACAAAAATAAATGACCAATAATCCCGTTTCAAGAAAAACTTTTGGGACAACCTCAGAGCGTCTGCCACGCACGTAAATCAGAGTAGGTCAGGAGCCCTGTGCTCCTGACATAGTTTAATTGGCAGGATCGCTATGGGATCTTGCCTTCTGTTCTAGGCAGATGTAGACATCTGCCATGCACAACAAAACATATCAGGCTAAACCTGTAATGTATGAATTGTTAAATTATAATGAAAGGTTTAGTTGGGTTGGTACGATATACAAAAAATAAAGAAGATGCCGGGTATGCAGTTCGACATCTTCTTTGGCCCTATATCTTCCCTTGTTTTCCCCTCTGCTGTCCCTCGCCGCTCTCCTCAAAGCGACAACCAGCGAATCGTTCAATCATCTAACCATCTATCAAAAAGTAACTGTATTTCCAAAATCCTTAATTGAAATACAGCCCATTTGGATAAAAGTTGGTGGAATTTATGATTTTTTGAAAAATTATTCAATTGGAAGCATAGTCGGGATAGATTCTTCAAAATTTGACTGATCAGATGAAATACTCAGCCTGACAGCCGATTCCGAAATACTGATATCTTCGAGGTTAATCAAAAAGCGGTTGTTGCCAAAATGCTCCCAGCTAATCTCAGTTTCAGTAATATTGACACCACTATAAGTATAAGCTAACTGGTTGAAACCCTTAAAAACAGTATGATTGTTGTCAAAACGGATGTCCATTTTAACGGGAACTTTACTGTTGAGAATGATATCAGCCACTAGATCTGTCCCACTTCTTTTGAGTTCAAAAGTGCCATTAAAATACTCTGTTTCGATTGGTTTGCTCCCAATAACATCAAATTCAGCCAGTTCCTTCTCAATCATTATCGTACCTGATAAGTGAGACTGATCGAGGGGGAAATCAGCCCCAATATACTTATCAGATACGGCAAAAAGAGCTAGCCCAAAAGCAGCTCCAACTGCAAAAGTCGTAGCCAGTCTTAATTTTGGACGAACAGTGAAAAATTCTGCCAGTGACTGGAAAAAGCCCGGTTGTTTGGCTTTTTGGGCATATTTATTGAGATTGATTGAATTCATGATATTCATCTTCATATCAGCCGGTGGGTCCACATCGGGAATCTTCTCAAGTACTATGTTCATTTTAACCAGTTCCAGAAAGTGCTGTTTGGCTTCCGGGTTTTTATCAAGGTACTCATTAAGCTCAGAGCTTTCCTTTTCGGTATTAGCCTTATCTATTTCCCTGTTCATCAGTTCAAGTATTTTATCGTCAATCATTGTTAACAATTCCCCTTTTAATCAAAATATC
>JBDRQG010000330.1:0-6939 GCA_043826475.1 bacterium | reverse complement strand
CCCTCAGACATGGTTTTTTTCCCTCAAATGTATATTATACTCCCGTCCTCCTTTCAGAAAGAGGTTTCTCTGTTTTAGACAAGTTTATTAAGAAAAATATTAAAACCACCCAGATTTCCTTATCCCATATGACTGCAATCAGCGACACTCAGTCCCCACAGGGAATTGTGGGAGTTTTTAAAATACCGTATCAAAAACTGAAAGAACCTTATCCTAAAAATTATCGTAATATACTTGTATGCGAGAATATATCCGACCCGGGTAATCTTGGAACACTGCTGCGAACAGCATTGGCCTTTGATTTTGGCATGATTTTACTATGCGGAGATTGTGTGGAAGTTTTCTCACCAAAAGTGATCAGGTCCACTGCTGGTGCTGTATTCGGATTAAAAATATGCAAAGTGAACCTAAATGAACTGGAATTATTTATTAATAAAACAAAAGCTATAGCTGTCGCGACTACAATTGATGGCACCAGATGGAGTGAAAATAAGGAAAAAATCCAAAAAGGGTCTCCCCGCCTGTTGATAATCGGTTCTGAAGCGGAAGGTTTATCTTTGGAGATTCAGAAAATTGCCACTGTAAATCTTCGAATTAGCCATTCCGAGAAAGTTGAATCGTTAAATGCAGCTGTAGCCGGGTCGATAATAATGAAACAGATATATGATTTATAAATACAGGTTATTATGAGAAAAATATTAATATTCATTTATGTAATTCTGGCTGGCGTTTTTCTTTTTTCGGTTGGTTTTACTCAGGAAATTAGAAAAAACGAGGACGGCCTTTTCACCACCGACAAATTAATTGATTCCATTAAAATTGGCAGTCAAAATAATATTATAATCAAATCCGTATCGACTCTTAAGGGTAAAATAGTAATTACCACCAGCACCGATCCAATGGTAAAAGTATCCTATTACAAGAAATCAAATGCGGGAAGCCGTTCTCATGCAACCGATTATATCGACTTAATATCGGTCAACTTAGATCGTATGCCAGACGGAATTCGAGTGCAGTTGAGAGCTCCTAATCCAGCGCCCTGGGCAGAAAATGAAGCGTCAATACTTGAAATTGATATTACGGTACCCGACAGCAGCAACATTGATATAGATGCTGTCTATTTTGATGTAACAGCTATCGGACCGTTTACAAAAATGAAAATACCATCGTCATTCGGTCGTCTGACAATCTCAAAAGTTACCAAAGAACTGGAACTGGCTACCAGCAATCGTCGTATCTCCATTGAAGATATATATGGTAAAATATCAGTGAGTACTACTAACTCAATCTTAGATGCAATTAATATCCGAAGTCTCAACAATACTGCTGTTTTTCAAAATCGTGAAGGTGATATTCGCATTGAGAATTTTGCCGGACAGATCAATGTACGCAACAGTTACGGTCGAATCGACCTGACCGAATTCCAGCCAATCGGCAACAGAAATGTAATCCGGGGTAAATCTGCACCGGTTACGATTAGCATTACCAAGATGATTGAAGAACAGATTATTGTCAGCAACCATTACGAGGATATAGATATAACAGTCCCCTCAGATCTGTCATCGATCCTCTCTCTGGCTGCTGCAGATGAAGGAAAAATAGAAGTAAGTGGATTGAAATTCCAGGGGGATCTGATTCAGGAAAGTCGGATGAGCTTGGTGGCTGGTAATGGTGATAATACCATAACCTGCAACGTGCAGGGTGGAGGAAACATATATATCAGAGGTATTGAAAAGGATGAGGACTGATGAATAAATTCCGGACACAGTATGTCATTTTATCATTTATTTTTTGTTTGGTAATTTTTTATTCAACTGTTTTTTCACAAAGGATTCTTCAACCGGAAGGATTATTTTATTATCAGCCGGCTGCGAGCGTTTATGGTGATGAAGCAGCCTGGATTAATCCATCGATTCTGGGTTGGTATCGAGCATCTTCATACCAGTTTATAACTGACTACAGCAACCAGTCTTATGGTAAAAGCTGGGGGACCGTTGTCGCCCGGCAGAACTTTGCCATTGCCACTCGGCATATTGATAACCCGGACGGCAGGGATTTTAACGAGTATGTTCTTTCAAGCGGTCTGGCTCTTGGTGATCCGCTGACGGTCGGACTTTCATATCGCTATTTCAAAGATGGTCCGGATAATTACAATAAGCGTCATTACTGGAATATTTCCTTCACCACCCGTCAGGGAGGTCCCTTAACTCTTGCAGCTCTCTTTTCCAATCTGAATCGTGGGAGAGTTAATGGAGAACGAACCGAAACCGAAATGCGCTATTCGCTGGCTTACCGGCCAATAAATGATAAATTTACTTTTGCTGTTGATGCCCTCCTTTCTACCGGACAAAAATTTAAGGATGCCGAATTTATTTATCACATGAGCGTTAATCCTCTTAAGGGGATATATGTCGATGGTTTTCTGACTTCCGAGAAGGATTTCCAGGTAGGCGTACGTCTGAATTTCCTGAAATATTTTACCGGCTGGAAAAGTAATTACAACAAGCACGGTGATCATAGTTATACTTCTACTTATATAGGGAGTACTTCGATAAGACAGCAGTCTATAATCCCTGAAAAAAAACGGGGGTTGACTATGCGGATTTCCGGTAGTCCCGGAGAAAATCCTCCCAACCCAGTTATAGGAAAATCAGAGACCCCTTTTGCCTTATATATCCTCAATATTTATCGTGCTGCTGATGACCCCACTATCAAAGAACTGGTATTAAGTCTTAACGGTTTGTCATTAGGGTTTGGGCAAGCTCAGGAACTGAGAGAAGCTCTTAAATATTTTAGGCAAAACGGTAAACAAATTTACTGTCATTTAACGCATCCCAACAATATCGGCTACTTTGCAGCCAGCGCTGCCGACAAGATTTTTATTCCTCCGGTAAGCCAGTTAAAATTAGTAGGATTAAGGGCAGAGTTGACTTACTATGCTGGAACCCTCGATAAGCTGGGCATCAAAGTTGATATGCTTCGCATCGGAAAATACAAAAGTGGCGCCGAACCATTCACCCAATCAGCTCCCAGTGATGAAACCCGTGAATCAACCAACCGCATCCTTGATGATATCTTTGATCAATTTGTTACGGCTATTGCCGAAGGGCGCAACATCTCCCCTGATTCGGTAATAAATATTATTGATAACGGCCCATTTACATCGGCTGAGGCATTAGATTATAATCTCGTTGATGGTTTAAGTTACCAGGATAATTTATTTGAAAATATATTGAATCCTATACCCCGGATAAGTTTTAACAACTATTTAAAAGATACTTTAATCAATGACGGCTGGCCGCGAAAACCGGTAATTGCGCTCGTCGTTGCTGAGGGTGAAATAACTGAATATCAAGGATCAGCCAATCCTCTCAGCCGGGATGAAAACTTAACACCGGGAAGTATGGCTCGAACTTTTAAATATGTAAAAAACATTCCTGAAGTGAAAGGAATTGTCTATCGCATAAACTCCCCTGGCGGGATGGCTATGGCTGGCGAAGAGATCCACCACAGCGTTCAAGAGGCCTCTCAACAGAAACCATTGATTATCTCAATGAGTAATGTAGCTGCTTCAGGCGGCTATTATATCGCCATGCCCGGACAAAAATTGTTTGCCAATCAGGGAACCATTACCGGATCGATAGGCATCTATGGAGGCAAAGCGGATCTGAGCGGGCTGTATGATAAAATTGATTTGGGCAATGAACTTTACACTCGGGGAAAATATGCCGGTATGCTCAGTACTATTCGGCCGTTTACCGATTTTGAGCGTCAAAAATATTTTGACCAGCTGATGGCCTTTTATAAGCACTTTCTTACTCTGGTAGTTGATAACAGAGGTTTAAAAACCGATTCGGTAGATAATCTTTCACAGGGAAGAGTTTGGACCGGAAGAGAGGCTGCGGCAAACGGATTAATTGATGAAATAGGGGGAGTTAAACAGGCTATTGACTATACCGCCGAGCTGATGGGATTAAAAGATTACCGGGTTGAAATATATCCTAAAAAAAGACCGTTTATTTTATTACCCAAAAAAGGACTGTTCGGTTCGATTTTTAATATCTTTTCAGGGGATGATAATCCGATTGAGTCAGCCGTATCGACTGTAATGAAAATCGACAATGGCGACATTTATACCCGCATGCCCTACGATATCGATATAGAATAAAAAAGCCCATTTTATAATGGGCTTTTTTACTGCACTAATATATCTATCAATCATAACCTACATAAGACTGCTTCCAACCGGTCCGTTGGGATACCTGCACAACCGGAGTTGCCGGAGGAAGATTGGCTGGATCGTCAAGGTCAGTATCATAATACCAGTTTCTTATTGGGGGATCATAATATGAACCCCAGAGCCCGGTAGCTTGTCTTGCTGCCCAGAGGTTTACGGCAGAGCCATACCAGGTAAAGGTTTTGCCACTCCATGTTTCAAGAAAACGGGGGAGGTTTTCAAACCCGCCGCTGTAATGACCACCGGCACTGGGAACATTTCCAGTTAAATAAGAAGCATTAACTGTCGTATTAGCAGCGACTCTACTACTTTTATTTAAGGTACTATTTGCATCATTCCAATTTACAGATAGAAATGTAACAGCATCAGCCAGAATAGCAGCCGGTTTTTTATTAGTACTATTGTAATTACCATTAGTATACACAGGATTTTCACTGGCAATTGTGATAGCATCGCCCAATTCATCAGCATTATTAAGCCTCAGAGCCGGGTAATCGCGGGAACCATCCTGATCGGAATAATAAATGACGCCATTAGATGGATAATATCCCTCGTCATTGAGTTTGGTCATATCCAATTCCATAACATCAACATTCTTTAATTCACGAGCATCATAAAACTTATTATTACTAAAAGTGATGATCCCTTTTGAAACCATATCAGCCGTTACATCAGTCCAGGTACCACCGACAAGCTGCAGTGCCTGCTGATCGATAAATTTGAGTGATGCTTTTTCTTCATAAGAATCAACATTGCCGCCAGTTGATCGTTCGATAATCTTGTGAGGATCGCCGCCGGCTGAACTTGCTAACGGCAGGTTAAGAGCTTTTTGTCCATGAGTCGAATCCTGAACACGGCCATCCCACATTGAAACCGAAGAGTCATACCAGGTAGATCTATTGGCATCCATCCAGGAATTATCTGATAGCTTCATGTTAACATAATTGCCATCTGCATCTTTAATCTTTACATCACCATTAGAAGTCGACATGCCTGATTCCGGGTTTCGGCCATGGATGATACTGCCGGTAGTGGTGACATAACTATCTATACTCAGACTATTATCAGACTGAATATATAAATTACCATTGGTATGCACTCTGCCCAGAAGGGTCATTTGCGGTCCCGGTGCAATTTCCAGATTATTGTTGTAGAAAACAGCAAATTGGAAAATAGGTACTAAACCCGTTTCAAAATTCTGAGTTAACTCAACGCTCGTATTATCGACAGAATTTAAAGCTGTTGCATCAATGGTAAAGGATTTTACCAGAGCATGCAGCCCGGCCAGAGTACCATTATTGAGCACGCGCTGTTCGGCTGGTCCGTCATCGGCTGTAGTAAATGTTACCTGGCAATTATTTATCTCTCTTGTTGAAATGGGCATTATTGTTGGCGGTCGACCGGTACTGTCGAATTCATCGACCAGCATTGAGGTTGC
The DNA here is from genome assembly GCA_043826475.1 of bacterium. Classification (GTDB taxonomy): domain Bacteria; phylum Zixibacteria; class MSB-5A5; order GN15; family FEB-12; genus DAOWMZ01. The sequence continues at coordinate 1,264 of JBDRQG010000330.1, read as the reverse complement.
AATTTCCATCCCAGCCTCAGCTGCATAAAAGGCTTTCATTTCCTGAAGTTCGTTGCTGGCAATTGAGAGTTCATCGTCAGACCCTGAAAGAGCTGCTAAACCTAATAAGGTAAGCATGGCAACCATTATCAGAGCAACAACTGCCGCAAAACCGTTTTCATTTTTGACTATTATTCTCATCACTTCCTACTTTCGAAAAATATAAATTCTCTCCATCTAATAAATTACCTTCGGGGTGATCAATCTATAAACTTATTCTTCATAACTTACAAATCAAATTCTTCCTTTTATATTCCAACGTTCCTCAGGAATACCGATGTGCCGAATGTCCGATACCTGTATGAATCATCAGTAACACCAAAATTATCAAAATCTACATCTTCATTTAAAGATCTTCCTGTAACAGAGATAAGTACTTCTCTCAGATCATCAGCCAATACTACTGAATCAAGAAGGGTGCCGTTTTTCATGCGATACCGGAACTGAAGATCAATAATATTATCAGCATATATTTGAGGTGCCTGACCCATTAATTGCATCATCAAAGTTGGATTATCAGGGTTGGTGGTGATGTCGAGGAAGAATTTTACGCTGTTGAGAGAAATCAGGATAGCATCCTTACCATATGCCTTAGATAACATCATAGTATTATGCTGAAGATGAAATGCTGCAGCTTGTACTTCTGTTATCTCAAACCATTCACCGCCACCTGAATCGGGCTCAAAAATATACACCCACTGTCCCTCATAAAAACATGAGATATCTGTAGCGCATTTTAACTCTGCTGAAGGATTAGGCATAGCGGCAGATAAGTACGTCTCACAATTATTCGAACGATAATTAATTGTAATCGTATCAGGATTAGTATTTGATGAGGTAATAGCATCCATACCCAAAGGCAGATCATATCCAGCCATTCTGATTTGACGGGCTAATTCATCTATTGATGCCCGGGCATTCTGCTGAGTAAATTGGACTTCTTCCTGAACGATATAGTTTTTATGGGATGCTATATACAGCTTAAAAATTGCTGTCGTAATAACTCCCATAATAGCCAGGGCAATCATCACTTCCAGAAATGATGTTCCTCTTTGCTTTTTCAGTTTTTCTATAAACAATTTCATTTTGTGCCTCTATCTATTCCGGTTATTATTTTTCTGTCGGAGTTAAAACTCTTGATCAGACTGATGCTGTTTTAAGGAATGTACTGATGGTCTGGGGTTTGGTGTTGGCACGCATCTCCTCCCATTGTGCTGGCATATCG
>JBDRQG010000329.1:0-6165 GCA_043826475.1 bacterium | reverse complement strand
AATGATGTCTATTTCTTTTTCGGCGGATGGACTGAATGGCAAAACGCCGGTTATCCTGCCGGCATCGGAGATATACCATGAAACGGGTTGACGCACAATTCTACCACAGAATAGTCGTCCGGCAGGTTTTGGGTTTTTTATTTCTCTATGCGTCTCTGGATAAGATTATTTATCCAGGAAAATTTGCAGAAGTCATTTACAATTATCGAATACTACCGGTGGAATTATTGAATATCTGTGCTATCATTGTACCGTGGATTGAAGCGTTTATAGGCGTATCGTTGCTATTGGGAATCTGGGTTGAAATGTCGGCCTTTATGCTTAGTGGGATTACTGTATTTTTTATTGTTATGATCATCAGCGCCATTGCCCGTGGCCTTGATATTGAATGTGGCTGTTTTTCACTGGATGCCGAAGGCTCGCTGGTCAGTTGGAAACGGGTGATTGAGGATATCTTCATCCTGACCGGCGGAGTATATTTACTGATATGCCATAGTAGCGCTGAGACACAGAGAAGATGATTGAAAAAATCGAACAATTGATTGTGATTAGCAGACAGACTGGTTTTACTTTAAAAGTATTTTGAAAAAGAAGTAGTTATATAAGTTTTTCTGAGTCTCTGTGGCAACAAAATCTTCTTTGAAAATATGTGAGGGGCATATGTCGAGTGATCAAATTATTGGATCAATAATACTGTTTGCTGTACTTTGTATATCAATCTATCTGGTTTTTTGGGCACGTCATCTGATCAATAAAATCAGTGAACGAGGTGCCGATACTGCCCGTAAAATCAAGAAAGAGATCAATGGCTGAAAAAAACCAACAGATATCTTCCGAACTGTCACGGGAATTATCACTGTTTCAAATCACCATGATGGGCGTCGGTATGATGATCGGCGCCGGCGTATTTTTAGGAGTCGGAAACGCGATTCACCATTCCGGACCCGGCGGTGTTATACTGACTTTTTCTCTGAATGGTTTAATTGCAATTTTTACAGCCATGGCCTATGCAGAACTGAGTTCGGCGATTCCACGAGCCGGTGGCGCGTACAATTTTGCACGAATCGGTTTCGGACGAAGTACTAGTTTCGTTGCAGGTTGGATGGAGTGGTTTGCTTCCAGTGTTGCCGGAAGTGCCTATGCGATTACATTTGCAATCTATGTCATTCGCTATTTAGTCGGTCTGGGTTTTCTAAATCTTCCTGAAATACAGATTGTTATTGTAGAAAAATGCACGGCGGTGTTGATTGCCTGCCTGTTTATCTATATCAATTATCGCGGAGCTTCAGAAACTGGCAAGATCGGGGCTATAATTACACTCGGTCAGACTCTGTTTCTGGTTGTCATCGGCATTGCTGGATTTATTGTAGTTTCCAGAGACCCAACCCGATTACAAAACTTCACACCCTTTATGCCGAATGGCTGGGGCAAATTACTGGTGACTATGGGATTTACCTACGTAGCATTTGAAGGGTTTGAGGTAATTGCCCAGACTGGTGACGAAGCCATCGATCCGAAAAAGAACCTTCCGAAAGCCATGATCTATTCCGTGTTTATTGTGACACTGACCTATATAGGTGTGGCCTTTGCAACAGTTGTGTCTGTAAAAGCAGAGACATTGATGGTAGATATGGCAGTCTGGGAGTGGATCGGAAGTCATGGTGAACGAGGTTTTGGCGAAGCTATCGCACACCTGATGCCCTTTGCGAATTTTCTCTTAACACTGGCGGTTATATTTGCGTCCACATCAGCGTTAAATGCCACCATCTATTCCGCGACCAGGGCCTCCTATGCGCTGGGCAGAGACCATATGTTACCACCGGTTATGGCTAAGATTTCTTTAAAACGGAAAACTCCGTGGGTCGCACTTTTAGGGACAGGTGTGATTGTAATCTTTGTGGCAGTTTTCCTGAAAACGATGGATGTGGCGTCCAGTGCCAGTATCATGTTTCTATTTCTCTTTTTCCTTGTCAATATTTGTGTCATTAAAATCCGCCGTAATATGAGCGACGAGCTCCAGTACGGCTTCATGATGCCCTTTTTTCCGGTATTGCCCATTCTGGCAATTATCTTTCAAATATTGCTGGTTTTAAATCTTCATGCCGTCAGCCGAACGGCTATTATTATCGGACCGGTCTGGGTATTATTAGGGTTACTTATCTATAATGTTTATTCAAAAAAACACGCCCTTGCAACCGAAGATGAAATTACCATCCTGGAAGACGAAAAAAATAAGATAATCGGTAGCGAAACCGATTATCGCATTCTGGTTCCGGTGGCCAATCCGAATAATGCTCTGAGTCTCGTAAAAACAACCTATAAAATCAGCGTTGCCAAAAATGCCGAAGTTGATCTCCTGCACATGGTAAAAGTGCCTGACCAGGTTCCGTTGAGCGATGCTGAACGGTACATGCTGGTAGGAAAAGAGGCTATCGTTGAAATTATGCTTTACCTGGCACCACTTTTTCCGGTAAATACGACAATCCGGTACTGCCGTAATATTGCCAGAGGAATTGTCTCGGCAATCCGCGAGAAACGCACGAATATGCTGATTATGGGCTGGCACGGAAAGATTAAAAGCAGGGAATATAGCCTTGGCAGCACTCTCGATCCCGTTATTGAACGATCACCATGCGATGTGGTCATTCTTAAAGATTGTGGCAATTTGAATGCAAAACGGATATTAGTCCCGATTGCCGGTGGCCCGAATTGTGGTTTTGCATTGGAGATGGCCCACATTCTGGCGGAAAACGATGATTCCGAGATTGTGGCTTTTAATGTTGCCGGCGGTAAACACACAATCGATCTGAACGCATTGGTCGAACATACCGAGAAATCCCGCAATATTCCGGAAGGACGGTTTGAAATTAAAATCAAACGGCACCGGGATGTGATTGAGACAATTTTAGATGAAGCAAAAGACTATGATCTTGTTGTCGTCGGAGCGACACGGCAGTCCATGATAAATCAGTTCTTAAATCCGTCAATCCCGGAAGCTCTGGCGGATAAATGCCAAACACCTTTTGTCATGGTCAAAGCAGCCAGCGGAATCCGTTCATGGGTAAAGTGGTGGGTGTAGGGATTAGCCACAGAGGCACAGAGATAGTTTTATATTGTTCATTTTGTTAGACCAAAGAGCATTGTAACAAGCAAAATATTACAAGAACATGTGCGACACTGAGAACATAAAATATCTACTGCAAAACATCTGGACGAATAAGATCAGTTCTGCCTATTCCAGCGGAAATATTTCATCAGAGGCTACCCTAGTTGCTGAGTTATATCGCTGCATTAAAGCATATTCGCCCCTTAATGTCTGGCTTGAGCATAGAATAAATTACACAAAAGAAAAAAAATCAGGTCCTTTTGACCTCATAATCACCGACAATTTGAAAATCAAATGCATTATTGAAGTGAAATTCTTTCCCGGTAGTCAAAAATTGTATAAGCCCGATCTGGAAAAACTGTTATCCATAACAGAAATGACCACTGATACATATCTTAGAACCAATCCGATTTCCGGGGAATGGGATATAAATTATCCTTATAAAGTGATCGAAAATCCGTTGTGTGTGTTCGCTGTTATTGGTTATTCGGACCTTAAAGCATTAGACACAAAAAATATTCCAGAAATTATTCTTCATTTAACCGGTTCAGTTGGTAATGGTAAGTGTGAATTCTGCCAGGGGCTTCCAGTTTCAGCCGATACCCGATAAATTTAAAGTATTTCCAAATTACCCCAATCCATTTAACTCGCAAACTGTGATTGAATATGCTATCCCGATACAAAGCGACGTCTTGAACAATGTCTATGATCTTCTGGGGAGAAAAGTTAAGACGCTGACTAATAATCGTCATGAAGCCAAATACTACACATTGGTCTGGGATGGTAAGGACGAGCAGGGGAGATTGGCGGCAAGCGGATTATATTTCTTCAAAATCGTAGCCAGGACAGAGAGTAAATCTTTTATCAAGACGAAAAAGATGGTGATGCTGCGATAACTTGATGGGGGAACTTCCTTAACGGGAATTTATTGTTTTAGGGCTTGAAAATAGAACAATTAGCGATTATACTTTGGAGCAATGACTAAAGAAGTGGAAAATGGGTTCATAAGTTTTGTCTATGGAGAAAACAATGTTATGGTTCAAATGGAATATGACTTTTGAGGAGTTAACTTAAGGTGAAGACAAGAAAGGAAAATCATGGAAAAAAGAAAGCATCTGAGCCCTCAACAAAAGGTCATCATTTTGAGAGAACATTTGGAGAATCAGGTCTCATTGAGCCAATTACGTGAACGATATCGGGTTCATGTCAATCTGCTGTACAAGTGGAAAAAGCGATGTAGGCGGATACCGAGAGCTACTATACAGAGAATCTATTTCTTTAGGTCTTGACAATCGAATTATTAGTGACTAATATCCAAATAGTGATGAGAGAAAAAAATAGAAAAATTTTATCTACTGAAAAACATGAAATGAATTAACGTGTGCAAGTTAAACGTTTAAAAAATTATGATGAAATAGAAGGAAAATAATTATGAAAATATATACTGCTGTAGTTGAAAAATGTCCTGATACTAATTTATATGTAGGATATGTTCCAGGATTCCCAGGCGCACATTCGCAAGGAAAAACGCTCGATGAATTACATAGTAACTTAATAGAAGTAATCCGGATGTTAAGTGAAGAAGGTGAACCATATTTAGAGACTGAATTTGTAGGAACACAAAACATCTCAGTTGGGGCCTAGTGAGTAAATATCCTGTATTAAAACCAAGAGAAGTTGTAAAGATTCTCAAACAGTTAGGTTTTCAAGAAGTACGTCAGAGAGGTTCACATAAGCAATTTCGTCATACTGATGGTAGAATAACTACAGTTCCATTTCATAAAGGTAGAGATATTTCACCAATTCTATTGCGTCAAATAGCAAAAGATATCAATTTAACAGTGGAAGAATTATTAAAGAGCAGCAGCCGGATGGCATGCAAATAATCACAAATCACTTGAACCTTCGAATCCGGCGGCTGCCGGATGGATGTGCGCTGCTACAGCCGGAAGTATCTCGATGAAAAGTATTTTGTTAAAAGCCCGGCAGATAATCTGTAGGCGGATACCGGTAGCTGCCATCAAGAGAAGTTATTTCTTTAGGTCTTGACAATAGAATTATTAACGGTTATACTTTGGGGCAATGACTAAAGAAGTGGAAAAAGGGTTCATAATTTTGTCTATAGAGAAACTTGTTTCTTAATAGAGAAACCTTTTTTGAGCGTAAATATGCAGTATAAACATATGTTATACTCACTGTTTTAACATCAAGATGGAAGAATCAACGCCTCTATATGAACAAGAGAAGTGTAAGCTATACAGTTTGTCAAGGTGAAATTAATTAACTTCCCTTCTATGTTAAAAGGGAACAAGCAATAAATTCATTTCTAAAAGCAGGAGGTTATCATGAAGAAAAGAATTATTTCTCTGGTTGTCATAGGTTTAGCTATGCTTGCATCCACCGTGCTTTTTGCACAAGAGTGGTCTACAGATCAAAAAGAGGTTTGGAAAAATGTTGAAACATATTGGGACCTAGGAGCAAAAGGAGACGTTGAAGGGTTTCTCGGCTATTTTCACAGTGATTTCAGCGGATGGATTAATACTGCACACCTTCCCCATGACAGAGCCACACGTGTCAAATTCATCAAGTTTTCTCTGCCAAAAACCAAAACGTTACTCTATAATATCCAACCCGTGGCGATTAAGATTCACGGTAACGTTGCTATTGTACATTATTCCTATACAGAAGTATCTAAGTATGGAGAGGAAAAAGAAAAAAGTGAACAAGGACGCTGGACCGACATCCTCATAAAACAGGGTGATAAGTGGATCATGATTGGTGACCATGGCGGAGCCACATCTGAAGATCAATAATTGAATCCCGAGGGAAGTTAATGTTAGACAAACGAGAATTAAGTTGGATATGTCGGAAGATTTGGTGGCTCTAGCATAACACTGCATGCACCTGACGCTAACGTGGTTATGTTTGAAAAGAACGTAAGGTTTTGTTGGTTCGATTGATTGCTGTAGGTCACGTTAGTCTCACCGAATGCGTTAGCGCAGGTGATGCTTATGTTATGTGGCTATGAATAAATTTCTTTTAAAAAATAAGTTTTTTTG
>JBDRQG010000328.1:0-2629 GCA_043826475.1 bacterium | reverse complement strand
GTCCTTTCAGTATCGAAGCCTTTGTTAAGGCTCTCCCCTCAACAATTAAATCTATTGCCGTTTTAGACCGTACCAAAGAACCAGGATCTGTTGGCGAGCCTTTGTATTCCGATGTTCAGACAGCTATCAGTGAAGCTCTTGAAAATGGTATTGCTCCTTTTGATAAACATCCGATTGTCGTTGGCGGCCGTTATGGACTGGGCTCAAAAGAGTTCAATCCTCCAATGGTCAAAGCTATCTTCAATAATTTAAGTGAAAAAGAACCTAAAAATCATTTCACTGTCGGAATTAGAGATGATGTGACAATGACCTCGCTTGAACCGGATTTGTCTTTTGATCTTGAAGGTAAAAACTTCCGCGGCCTCTTCTTTGGACTTGGGGCTGATGGAACCGTTGGCGCGAACAAAAACTCGATCAAGATTATCGGCGAGAATACTGATAATTTTGCCCAGGGATATTTTGTTTATGATTCCAAAAAAGCCGGCGCGATAACGGTCTCCCATGTCCGTTTCGGGAAAGAATTAATTCGTAAGCCGTATCTGATTACCTCCGCTCAGTTTGTTGCCTGCCATAACTTCTCTTTCCTTGAGAAGTACGATATGGTTGACAAGCTGATTGAAGGTGGAACTTTTCTGTTAAATGCTCCCTATGGTAAAGATGAAATCTGGGACAAACTGCCAAAAGAAGTACAGCAGCAGATAATTGATAAGAAAGCCAAATTCTATGCTATCGATGGTATCGCTGTTGCTAAAGAACTTGGTCTTGGTACTCGCATCAATATGATCATGCAGACTGCTTTCTTTAAAATCTCAGGCATATTACCTCCTGATGATGCTATTAAAGCAATCAAAAAGGCTATTGTCAAAAGCTATGGCTCAAAGGGTGAAAAAGTCGTCAATATGAACTTTGCTGCTGTCGATGCTGCCTCAGATGCATTATATGAAGTAAAATATCCAAACAAAGTTACAAGTACTATTACAAGGCCTCCCATTGTTCCGGCCCACTCCCCTGACTTCGTAAAGACTGTTACTTCGGAAATTATTGCCGGTCGCGGTGATGACCTCCCGGTTTCAGTTTTTCCGGTTGATGGCACTTATATGACCGGCACTACCCAATATGAGAAACGCAACATTGCTGTAGATATTCCGGTTTGGGATGAAGAGACCTGTATTCAATGTAATATCTGTTCAATCGTATGTCCTCATGCGGCAATACGCCCGAAAGTATTTGATCCCAAGTTAGCAGAAAATGCACCGGCCGAATTCAAATATGTTGATGCCAATTCCAAACCGTTTAAAGGCCTTTCATATGCCTTACAGGTTGCCCCGGAAGATTGTACCGGATGCGAAGTCTGTGTTCATGCCTGCCCGGTGGAATCAAAAGATGCTGATGGTAACAAGACCGGACGCAAAGCAATTTATATGATGCCACAAGCTCCTCTTCGCAGCCAGGAAGTGCTCAATTGGAATTTCTTTATGAACGAATTACCTAATCCAGATCCTGCCCTGTTTAAAATTGAGACTGTCAAGGGCTCGCAGTTTATGAAGCCTTTATTTGAGTTCTCCGGCGCTTGTTCTGGGTGCGGCGAAACTCCTTATGTCAAGCTGATGACGCAGCTGTTCGGCGATAGGGCTCTCTGTGCCAATGCTACCGGATGCAGTTCAATCTACGGCGGCAATCTGCCTACAACTCCATACTGTCAAAACTCTGATGGCCGTGGACCGGCCTGGTCGAACTCGTTGTTTGAAGACAATGCTGAGTTTGGTATGGGGATGCGATTGACGGCTGATAAATTGAAAGATTATGCTTTCCATCTTACTAAGGAATTAGCCCCCGAATTTTACGATGATCTTTTTAATGCCGACCAGAGTTCTCTCGAAGGAATTGAACAGCAGCGAAAAAGAGTTATTGAACTGAAAAAGAAAATTGATTCACTCAATGGTTCCGATCAGGTTATGGCTCTTAAAAATGTTGTTGATTTCCTTGTGAACAAGTCGGTCTGGATAATTGGTGGTGATGGTTGGGCCTATGATATCGGTTTTGGCGGTTTGGATCATGTTCTTGCTTCTGGCAGAAATGTCAACCTCCTGGTTCTCGATACTGAAGTATATTCCAATACTGGCGGACAGATGTCAAAATCAACCCCGCGCGGATCAGTTGCCAAATTTGCAGCCGCAGGTAAACCACTCCCTAAAAAGGATCTGGGCTTGATGATGATGTCTTATGGCAGCGTTTATGTTGCTCAGGTTGCGGTCGGTGCAAGCCATAATCAGACGGTCAAAGCCATGGTTGAAGCTGAGAAATATAATGGCCCGTCGCTGGTGATCTGCTACAGCCACTGTATCGCTCATGGCATTAATATGTCTGGAGGCTTGGAACAGGAAGATATGGCGGTTAAGTCCGGTCATTGGCTCCTTTATCGTTATAACCCGGATCTGATTGACCAGGGCAAAAACCCGCTGATTTTGGATAGTAAAGAACCGACTATTTCCTTTGAACAGTATGCCTACTCCGAAAACAGATACCGCTCATTAAAAGCAAAAGATCCCGAAAGAGCTAAACGATTGGTTGAATTGGGCCAAGTTGACTGCAATCGTCGCTGGAGATTGTACTCACAATTAGCCGGACT
>JBDRQG010000327.1:0-9805 GCA_043826475.1 bacterium | reverse complement strand
GCCCGCCGGGAGATAAAGAGTAGCGGTAAGCTGGACTCCATCAGCCCTTTCATAGCGGAGTTGTTCTTTTTGAACATCCTTTAACTGCGGTGTTGGGTGTGGAAATTCTGTAACCTGTGTCAGTTCCTCTTTTTTGAGATTGCGTATAAAATAATTTGGCTGCTCGGTTACTGATTCACGACGGGTCAACAGAGTACGATTATCAGCATTCAGAAGCCTGACAATTGATTCATAATATGGAGCTTCTGATTGGAATAGTTTCGTTGTTTTTTTTGTAGTTAGATTGAATTCATTCAGAAATGGAATATCCCCTTCAGGAGAAGCACCATTACCGGAAAGAAAGAGAGTATTACCATTATCAGCTGTTAAAAGGATGCTGGTTCCATATTTTGATTCCGTCATCAATGGATCACCCGGATCACTGTAACGGTCTTCGGATGATCTGTCTACAATTAATTCCGGTTTTTTCCCAGGAGAACCAGGTTTGACCCGCCAGGTCTTGGTCTGCCTTGTTTTCCACCACGAGCTTGAAACCAACGCGAGTTTGTCATCTCCCCATTTTATATCATTGAATCGCAAATTCAGCTTGATAAGCGAAATCGGATCTTTATCGAACGGAGCCGGTAATAAATATACCTCATCTCTTAGATCCACCTCTTTACCTCCATCCCCGTCATCGAGTGCCTCAACCCAATAAAGCGTTGCTTTAGCATCAGCCCGCCATGAAATGGAACGTCGTCCGGTACGGGTGGAGCCAAACGGAACGGGGATATTATCTGCCAGAGGAAGATCAGCAATAAGTGTCACAGGATTACCATCAATATCCCAGATTTCGGATTTTAAAGGAAAGTAGTAAAATGGAACAGCGTATGAATAAGGCTTATGTAGCGTCTCAATCAGCAGATATTTTCCATCAGGTGAGGGGGTAGCATCGGAATAGATTTGTGGAGAACCTATTAAAGTACTCTGGCCATCAATTGATATTTTTGCTAATTGCGAAGTTGAATAGTAATCAAAAACGGATTCATCGTATTCGTTTTTCAGCAAATCCTGATAAGTACGGGCAGGGCGTTTGCTCCCGAGATTTTCCTGAATTACTGGACCAACCGGAACTAATGGTTTTACCGGAGCCTCTCCCCTATCGGATGGAATCGTTTTACAGATCAATGTTTTATTATCAGACAACCAGGAGAAAGGATAGCCCATAGCATCGTTTATTTTCAAATCTGAAATCTGTGAGACTTCTCCCTTTTCGATATCAAGAATCCAGAGGTAAAGACCCTCACTGGTTGTATTTGTAAAGGCGACTTTTTTGCTGTCCGAGGACCAGCTTACATTAGTAAAATGCCTCTTTTCAGGCAAGCCCGTTACCGGTTTTTCTATACCATCAGAGATTTTTTTAATTGTTAAATCATCATAGTACCAATCGCGGCTTGGTCCATTGGTGCGGTGGTTAATTCTAAGTCCAGCGAGACGGAGTTCAGGTTGGGAAACTTCTTCAATCGAGGGCAAGCCCGGATAGTTCAACAGCAGCATATATTCATTGTCAGGGCTGAGACTGACTCTCGGAGTAAAGGGGGCATCGGCGATATCAATCAAAGCCTGTGGAGGTAGTTTATAAGTCTGCTCCGGTTCCTGAGCGAATAATGTTAAGGAACAGAAAACTAAAATGGTTAATGTGATTAATAATGATTTGTGAATTTGGATGATCATCTCTTCTCTCCGGTTAGAGTTATTTTTGACATTTGAAACGATATATAAATATGCAGAAGATGACAAGTGAAAATGGAAATTTTGTGGTTGCTGGGTTTAACCGTTCTGTCAGATCTTGGCATGCAAAGCATGGTGTGATCTGACAGAATTCATGCTTTATCAAAGTGGCAGGTTACACTCTGCTTGGCAGAGCAAGACCTGCCACTACATATAAAAAAGGCGGGTCCGAAGACGGAACCGCCCTACTTTTTGTCGAAACCACAGTATCGACCTACTGAACTAATATTGGCTCTGCCCTACTGTACTGCTAACATTCGAAAATGACACAATATTAATCATCAATTTTCTTTGATGCATTGGATTCAACTGTTTGATAACTATTTAAAATAAATGGTGAATATGTATTTTTAAATACTAATGTATCATTATGAAATCCATAAACATCTGACAAGCCTTCTTCAAGAATACTTTTCATTTCATAATCACTTATCAAATATTTTCCATTTCTTAAAGGAGTTTCAATATTCTTAATTTGTTTTATGTAACCATGAACGGTAGTATCACCAATCTTAGTAAATACAAGGATAAAATCATTTAGTAACCTATAGTCGATCCATAAGTCAGGATCTGGTACTATAGATGAATAAAATTCAAACTCATCTATCACGGAATTACTTGAAAATCGTGCATAATTTAATTTTGAAAAATAAGGCATTATTGGATCAATTTGATTGGCAATAATTACATTTAATTCTTGATTACTATTTACAAGATTAATAGAATTAGAATCAGATAACGATATTGGTACATGTGGTCTAATCCTATCATTTGAGCGATTAATCCGTTGATACCTGAGATCCTTATAATCACGGTAATTATGAAAATTACAAGATATGATGGAAAATAAAAAGATAGAAGACGAACATACTACAAGTAATAATAATATAGACTTTTTCATATAATTTCTCATAACAATTATACAATAAATATCAAAAAATAGATCAATAAAAAGGCGGGTCCGTAAACGGACCCACCCTACAATTCAAAATAAGTCAACCTCAACTTGTTAAAACTCTGTCTTACCCGAAAACTTGAATGATCCCAGATGCAATGTTGGAACGGTTGTGCAGCCGATCGCATCCCACCAGGAATTGATTCGCTCCGTCTCTTTGGAAATCGCAATGGTTGACCCGAGACAACGGGCAAAAGAATCTGTGAATCTTAGGTTCTTTATGCCACTTTTTATCTCGCCATTTTCAATCAGGAAGGTACCATCGCGGGTCATCCCGGTTAACACCGAATTGCGCTGGTCGATAAAACCGTTAAGATAATGGAAACGGGTGACAAGAATTCCCTTCTTCACTTTGGAAATCATCTGATCCCGTTTAGCCGTACCGGGAGCCATGAAGATATTCAAGCCAAAGGCTCCTTCATTGTTTTCATCGGGTGTTACCGCATGTCCGGTCGATTTGGTTTTATCTTTTAGAGCCGCAGTGCTGTCATAGACAACCCCTTTGGCAACGCCATCACCGATAAAGATCACCTTCTGTTTTGGGACACCCTCGAAATCAAACGGGAAAGCCATCGACTTATCATCGAGACCATTGTCATAAATCGTGATTTTATCCGAGGTGATCTTTTTCCCTATTTTACCGGACAAAAACGACATATTCTGCTGGAACGGTTTTGATCCAAAGCCGACAAAGTTCATCCATACCAACATTTCAGTAACGGCTGCTGGTTCAAGAATCACTTCATATTCCCCCGGTTCGACCTGGATCGGGTTTTGTGACCGATCACATTTTTCGACAGCGATCTTAGCTAATCTTACGACATCAAGATCAGATACTTTTCTGGAAATAGAAGTGGCATATCCCGAAGAGGTATCAGACATAGAGATCATGTTGACCGATGCGCTTGAGACCGGCTGATAGGCACGGACGCCTAATGAGTTTAAGACAGCGATTTCACCGATACCGGTAGATAATGATCCGGCCACGGTAAATTTCTTACGGTTGTTTTCAGTGATTATCTTCTTGACTGCTTTGGCTCTTTCTTTGGGGGAGAACTTAGCTGTTGTTTCATCAAAGGTGTTTAGCTCTTTGTATTTTGCCGGTTTGGGAAGACCTGGGAAATTTGGATTTTCCGGTTGAGTTTTGGCAATTTCAATGGAGTCGTTTAAACACTTTTTAAGGTCATTAAAATTAAGTGAATTCGATGAGGCCACACCAATTTTTTTACCCAGAACGGTTCGGAAAAATATCTGTGAGTTATCCTCATAAACATTCTGGTGAATATATGAATTAGCAAAACGGCTTAAACCGGATTCTCTTCCGATATAAACAATTTCAGTCTGATCGGCTTTGGATTTATCCAGCACCTTCTCTAACTGTTTGTATAGTTTTTCTTTTCCAATCATTTGCTCACCCCCACTTTCACGTTACGAAATCTTGCCGGCGATGTTCCGTGAGCGACATGAGCCGACTGCATCGGCTCTCCTTTGCCGCAGTTGGGAATACCCCAGACATGCCAGTGGTTTTTGTTACAGATAGCATCACAGGAGTTCCAGAATTCAGGAGTGATGCCGGTATAAGTGGCATTTTTCAGCATCCCGCCTAATTTGCCATTTTTGATTTCCCAGGCAGCCTCTACGCCAAACTGGAAATTGAGGCGTTTGTCATCGATAGACCAACTCTTGTTGATATCAAAGAAAATACCTTTTTGAGTATCTTTGATCAGATCATCCAACTCCCATGTCCCAGGTTCAAGATTGTGATTGGTCATGCGTATTATCGGGATCCGGTTCCAGCCATCAGCCCGCATTGTCCCGTTGGATCGCTGTTTAATAACCGGGGCAGTCTCACGACTAGTTAAATAACCGACAAATTTTCCCTTTTTAATTATCGGAGATCTTTGGGCTTTGACGCCTTCATCATCATAGCCAAATGTACCCAAGCCTCCTTTGGTGGTGGCGTCGGCATTGATATTGACAATGTCAGAACCGTATTTCAGCTTGTTAAGCTTATCAACCGTCATAAACGACCCACCGGCCAAAGATATCTCGGTTCCAAGAGCGCGATCAAGTTCGGTTGGATGTCCGCATGATTCGTGCACCTGAAGAGCCATCTGCGGTCCGCAAATTATTATTGTCGTTTCCATATTGGGGCATGGAGCCGCTTTCAATAGAGCAATCGATTCCTCTCGCACCCGCTCAGCGTGATCAATAAGATTCATCTCTTCGATAAATTCATAGCCTCTCGTGGCAAAATCACCGCCGAAGGAATTGGGGTATGATCTTTTCTGAGCTTCTTTGCCATCAAATGAGACGGCATAAAATCCCCCTCCTGATTCCATAAGATCCTGTTCGATCTCAGCCCCTTCAGTGGATACAAAGAGCTTGTTAATTTTGTAAAAATCCATCGACGCCTGGGTCGTTTTAATCATTTTGGAGTTTTTAAGAATATCCGTACATGAAACCAGAAGATTAATCTTGTCATCGGTTGAAATTTTAAACGGATCCTTTTTAAACTCTGTTTTATAATGATCCACAAAAGCCTCCTGCTCAGCAAAGAGAACCTTATCTTTGACTGTCATCGCCGAGGCATTGGCAATTTTGAGAGCTAAAGTGGCTGTCTTCTTTAATGCTCCGGGGGTTAAATCCTTTGTCGAAGCGAACCCCCAGGCTCCTTTATTCAAGACCCGAATCCCCACTCCGACATTGAGATTTCGAGACATCGCATCGACATTGCTGTCAGTAATGTTTAATGATTCTTTCTCGCGTCGAACATAGCGGCAATCGGCATAATCCACCCCTTTTGACCGCAGATGATCAACGCATTCCTTGAGTCTGTTTTTCATAGAACCTGCCATAAATAAAATATTAATTTATATAGCATAATCTATAATATGGAATATTATTTAGCAAGTTTTTCAATTTTTTTGATTTGGAATATTTAATCTATATTTTTATAACTGATATTATCAAAATTATTATAATTTTTCTTCCAAATTTGTTTAAATAATAATTTGCCTTAGGCTTAATTTTGACGATATTTATATATAAATATATGTAGATATATTAAATCTTAAGTGAGTTAAAATGGCAAAGATCGATGATAAAATTTACAGTAAGTATTTTAAGGCTTTTGGGGATCCGACCCGCCTTAAAATCCTGTCTTTGCTTTCCGCTAAAGAGATGACCGTCAATGAAATAACTAAAGAAATTGGGCTTAAGCAACCAACTATCAGCCGTCATTTGGCCATTTTAAGAGAGGCTGAAGTTGTTGTGGATCGCCGCGATGGCCAGCAAGTCTTTTACAGCCTAAACAAGCAAAATGTAGGCAATTGCTGCCAAGGATTCTGTTCCTGCCTTGCAATTGGAATTAAAATTAAAAAATAATTGTAAAAAATCCTTTTTTTTTGAAACATTTATCGTTATATATACATATAGCTATATGTATATAGCAACATAAGCAGATAACTTTAATGAAAGGCTCCTAAGATGAGCAAAGATACCGGTAGAATAAGAGTTACAGAAACCAAAGATGGTTTTCAAATGGACGCCTCAAACAAAATCCTGAAAATAGCCTCCTCCTGCGGTTGCGGATGCAGCACTGAAAGCAGGACCGAGGAAAAAGAGTCGTGCGGTTGTGGATGCAATGAAGAAGGTAAAATCAAGGAAGAAAAAGTAATCGGTTGTGGCTGCTATGGGGAAAACAAAGCCGAAGGTGAAGAGACCTGTGAATGCGGATGTAATTAAAACAAACTCGACTGCTAATAGTCAGCAGTCCTAATATATTGGAGGTATCATGAAGCGTTTTCAGATTCCGAGAACTGCTCGCTGCTGCAGCGGCAGCCCAAGCCTGTCCTGAGCATGACCTTAAACTGCTTACCTCTCATTTGATAAAAAAAACCCGGCGATACACCGGGTTTTTTATTTATTATATTCTAATTTATATGGGACAGGCAACCGGAGGAGGTCCACCTTTAAAAAGATAGTTTACTAAGAGAATCAAATCATCGACTAAAATAGACCCATCGCCATTGGCATCCCCTTCTTCATTGCATACAGGAACTTGCCCTGACTTAAACAGGTAGTTAACAAGGAAGGTTAAATCAGCAACATTAAGAGTTGCATTAAAATCGGCATCTCCTCTGATACCATCATGATTGCAGCAATGGCCTTGAATCTTCGCTACAAAGATATCTTTCTCACCACCATTAAAAGTCAAATCAGGTCCGGTAACTACCGGAAAGGATGATTCTGTGGATTTTGTCCAGCCTGCAATGTAGCCGTTGCCATCATTATCAACAGCTATACCATAGGCATGATCTTCACCGGTACCTCCAACATAACCGCAGAAATCAATCTTTTTACCATCCAGAGCAATCTTGGCTACAAAGGCATCTTTATTGCCATTATAAGTCAAATCAGGGCCAAATTTAACAGGGAATGTAGCTTCTGATGAAAAAGTATAGCCGGTGACCCAAAAGCCATCATCTGCAACATTCAGATCAATTCCTCTGACTCTGTCTTCTCCATTTCCACCCAGATAACCGCAAAAATATAGACTTAAACCATCAGCATTAACAGCAGCAACAAAACCATCTCCAGTACCCCCATTATAGGTGAGATCGGGTCCGATCTTGTCCGGGAAGGTACTATTATTTGAATAAGTAAATCCGCCAATATAAGCTCGGCCGTTTTGATCAATGACAACATCATTGCCGTTATCGATATCACTTCCCCCCAAATATCCGCTATAAACAATAACACTCCCATCAGATGTAATTTTGGTAATAAAACAATCAGTATTACCATTAAATGTAAGATCCGGCCCATTTAAAACAGGAAAGGTAGTTTGAGTAGAATTTGTTACACCTGTTATATATGCATTCTGATTATGATCCACAGCTATTCCATAACCAATATCGTAGCCATCACCACCAATGTAACCACAGAAATCCAATGCTCCAGTAGTAGAATTTATTTTAGCAACAAAAGCATCGGAAGTTCCCCCATTGAAGCTTAAATCCGGACCAATCACTACTGGAAATGTTCCATTGGTTGTCTCAATAGATCCGGTTATATATGCATTACCATCCAAATCGACCGCAATATCATAAGGAGTATCTGTCCCTGTTCCTCCGATATAACCGGAATAAACAAGACTTGTACCTGAAGCATCTATCTTAGTAACAAAGATATCGTTAGTACCGGCAAAAATTAAAGACGGCCCTAATAAAAGAGGAAAACCCTGTGTTTCATTTGAAGCAGTCCGACCTGCTACATAGGCATTTCCCTGCTGGTCAACAGCAACGCCCCAGGACTGTTCAACTTTAGATCCTCCAATATAACCGCAATAAATAAGACTGGTGCCATCAGCACTGACTTTGGCAATGAAAGCATCACTATCTGTGGCAACACCGCCATTATGAGTAAGATCAGGACCCACTAAAACCGGAAAACTGGATTCAGAACATTTTGTAAAACCAGTTACATATGCACAGCCGGTAGCATCTACTGCCACATCTCTTCCCTCATCGTCCTGCAAATAGGCGCTGGTACCGCCGATAAAGCCACAGTAAATTAGTATTACTGGATCAAGAATCAGAGGAATATCTTTATTATAATCACCTAATTTAAACCCAACCTGATGACTATCATTAACTTTATTATGAATTACTTTATAAGACATAGGGACAAAAACTTTATTACCATCAATCTCCTGATAAGCGATTGGAGCTGCATCAGAAAAATTTCCGCCAGGTGATTCAATTAATAATTCACCATTTTTCTGTACTGAGAGATTGTTCAATCCACGGTACGCCAAGCTTATCCTATCGGGATCAGCCCCTGGCTGAACAACAAATTCATATTTTAGTTTATTGGTCGTTCCAGTATATACCAAATCAATCCCCGGCCATAGTGTTCTATAAACAACTCCTCCATAAGATGGTAATCCGGTAATCCATTCGTTCTGTTCACCCCTGAAGTAACTGTAAACTGCCGACTGCTTGTTAAAACCCTCTGGATTTGATTTTTGATCGGAATTAAGAAAATCAAGTTTAATGACCCAATGGCGAATTTTCTCATCGGCTGTATTTGCTAATTCAAAAGTTATTCCATCGGATGTAAAATAAAGGGTTTTATCATAACCTTGAATATAGTAGGCAACTTTAGGATCAACTTGCCCCTTATTCTCAACGAAATAAAGAGGAAAATTATCCTGTGAATTGTCACTTCTCTGCCCACCATAGAAAAAGCCGGACAATTCACCTGAAATGACTGGCCCGGCCAACATTAAAACAGACACCACCGAAGTGGTGAACATGCTTTTCATAAAAACCTTTCTATATAAAGAAGGCTACCTGATTTAAAAATGAAGAAAGACTTCATTAGTTTATTTTTTAAAGAGAAATCCTTGTTAAAAGTAGGTACTCTGTAATGACACAATTAAATCAAAACGGCGATTTTGTCAAGACAATTCGTATAATATACTGCCTTGCAAAATCTTACAAATACAAAAACCCGGGATATAAACCCCGGGTTTATTGTTATCGATATGTTTATTTAAGCTATTTAAGCAGCATCATTTTCTTTGAATCAGTTTGATCTCCAGCATTTAGTTTGTAGAAATAAATCCCGCTGGAAACCGATTGACCTGAAGAATTTCTGCTGTCCCATTCAACCGTATGTTCCCCTGCGTTGAGCATTTCATCGATTAGTGTTTTTACTCTCTGCCCCATAATGTTAAAGACTTCCAGACTTACCTTTGCATCCTGGGGGATACTAAAGACAATCTCGGTCGTTGGATTAAAAGGATTGGGATAGTTCTGATCCAATCGGAATTGACCAGGTAAACCGGCAGTTTTTCCAGCAGAAGTTATGACGGGTGATATTGCATTAAAGTTCATATCAGAAACCACAGCATCGCTGATAACAAACTCCCCTTCCAATTCAAACAATCTCTGTTGGCCGCTCTTGATTATATTGTCACCTTTCATATCAAGCATTCCTACTCGGTAGGAAGTCCCTGTCTGATGGAAAAAGAGATCTAATCCTGCGAGAGAACTCATCGGATTACTATTT
>JBDRQG010000326.1:0-3036 GCA_043826475.1 bacterium | reverse complement strand
ATATCCTTTGAAATTGGAAACATTTTCATTCGATGTTAGAAGCTGACTGATATAAGAAAGATCAGTAAAAACAGCATCATTTGACACCAGAGCGGTATCTAAGCTAAGCTGATAATCAGCCGGGAAGTTTAATAATACGTTCAGCATGACCCTGACAATATCTGCTTCAGATTTAGCGCTCATAGCCTTTTGTTTGATTTGCAGGCGTTCACTTTGCCACCTGACATAATCACTGTAACGTTCTTCATCTTCGAGAAAATAACGGGTGCCTGATATTTCAATATTGCGCTCTGATATTTGAAGGTATCTCTCCTGAAGAAAGAGCATTTCATTGGCCCGAAGATAATTTATATAGGCCAATGTAACCGCCAGTTCCAGATCGTGCCGAGCCCGTTTTTGATTGAGGGCTTCGAGTTGTTTGTTTTTGCCGGCGATCTTGATAGCTTTAAGCGTCTCCAAAGAAAAAATAGTTTGGCGAAGCGATAGGCTTGCTCCCACTTGAGAATTATCAATCGGCTCATTGGTATTATAAACGGTATTATCATCCACATAACCGGCATAGGCATTTATATCTACATGAGGGAGATAGTCAGCCATAACTGTTTTAGTGCTCTGAATTGCCTGTTCAATCAGATCATAAGTAGCCAAATAATTCGGATTGGCATTCATCGCTCTGGCAATAGCATCATTTAGTGTTAGTTGCGAAGCCTCTTCCGGTATAGAAGTGGGTAAGAGTTCAACCTCACTGAAAATATTCAGATTAATATTCAAACCGCATTTATTCATCGTCGCTTCATTGACTAACACTGATGATCCTCCGGAGAAATCGACCGGAAGAATATTCGGACGTGCGCCATCGGCAATTTTTATCGCTTTGATGGCATTATAGCGGGCTTCCGAAACTACACCGTAAGCAGAATTAGTGGCAAAGGCCCCCTGTTCAACCAGGTATCTTCCTTCATAAGTAAAAACAGGAATCCTGGAATTCTTTATCCGTTCAAGCAAAGCGTCGATTTTATCATTATCCATCCCCCAGAGTGGTCCCATATAAACAGCATCAATATCCTTGTCCAATTCGTTCCAGGCTTTGAAATAAGCGAATGTGCCAAAATTGTCGAAGCCTTCCGAGGAGACAACTTCGAAATCAAGTTTCTTACCAGTTTCTCTCATTACATTCAAAATAGCATCCCGCTCGGTTTCATTGGTGGTAAAGAAAAGCGCCCCCACTTTTTTTACCGGAATGAGACTGGCCAGAACAGTCAGATCCGATTCAATTTTATTTGGTTTAACATGGACAGTCAGATTTTCAAGTGTGGGATAACCGTTTGGTCCCAGAAATCCGAGGGCTTTGGGATCAAGCTGGCGCATGGCCAGAATGTTACCTTTGTAACCGGCTTCGAGAAGATCCTCCACCACCCAGGGGCCAACTGTAATCATCAGATCAATATCTTTGGATGCAGCAAATTTTCGGGCCAACACCTTGCAGCTGTCTTTTTTCCAGCCTCCATCACCGTAGCCGTAAGGGACGAAAACAAACTCCATACCTTCAGGAGACAAAGCTTTTAACTGCCGCTGGAACTCTTCCCTTAAAATAGAGTGAATCGGATGCAGGCCTGCCTCAAAGTAGCCGCATTTGATTTTCGTTACCGAACCATTCTGGGCATAATTACTGGTATTTAATATCAGCAAAGAAACAACGGTTAAAATAAAATATTTGAAAAGACGCATTTATATAAAATCTCCCATAACAAAAAGTTACAATTTTGTTATGGGAAAGTAAGGAAAAGATATCAGATATTAAAGCTATTTTTTTTATGTTATATTAACAATCCGCTGGAGATGGACCCCCCTTAAAGAGATAGTCTACCAGTAAGACCAGATCATCGACCAGAATGCTTCCATCGGCGTTGGCATCACCTTCTTCATAGCATGGCGGGGGAGGACCACTCTTAAATAGATAATTGACTAACAGCGTGAGATCATCAACCAGAACAGCACTATCATAATTGGCATCACCACGAATACCGTCATGATTACAACATGGTCCGATTACAAAACAATGCGGACCATCCCATTCGGGGATGATTGCTTTATAAGGTGAATTATATGTATTCCAGAGCCAGGCATTTTCATAAGGGAACCAGGTGGAATCGATGCATATTGTTTTTCCAATCATTTCGCTTCCCAATGGTCCAATAGTAATTGTAAAGGCACTATCATCATATCCTAAAGGTAATCCACTACTACCACCGTACCCGCTAAAACCTATAATATCCGATCCATCACCAGTAACATCTGTATATATTTTTTTGTCATAAGATACGAATTTATCGCTATAATCTCCGGAAGCATTGCTCCACTCTGCGCCATCGGGAGAATAAATCCTGAATCCATTTGAGAAGACACCCATAATTTGTGAGGCATTATTTTGAACGCCAAAATGAAATTTCACCGACGTTAATGCTCTGATAGTATCTGTCGATGGAATTAACCCATCAACTCCAATCAATGAAATATTTATGCCATCAATTGTATCAGCAGAAGGGAGATAGTCACAGGGTTGAATTACATAGATATCCGGGAATGAGATATGATTTGTAAGATATAAAAAATCAGCACTATTGATACGCTTGAAGGGATCAGCATCTACATTCCCTTCTTCCCAGCAGTAGGGTGGGGGGCCTCCTTTTTGCAGGAAATTAACCAAATAAAGGATATCGTCTGATAATATTCCGCCATTATGTTTAATATCTCCTCGCTGTACACAACACTCCTCTTGGGCATTAGCTGTCAAAACGGTTGTGGCGGTAATTGTTAAAATCAGTAAGGAGAGAATCAACAAAGTCGTCCTTGTGTGCAACATTTTTCCTCCTCATTTAAAAATATTAGTTCTAATATAATGAAAGTATCGCATTTCCTGCGCTACTGATAGTTATCATGTTGTTTTGTCAAGGCGGATGGGGTTACATTTAATTTAAAATAGATGAATTTATATATAATGTCAATAAAAAAGTAGTTCTTTACATTCGAGGATTT
>JBDRQG010000325.1:0-2720 GCA_043826475.1 bacterium | reverse complement strand
TAATCCTCGGAATTATTGCTTCAGTTGCGGTCAGTTCTCTTAAAAATGTTGACGAAATAGCTAAAACTGAGCAGACCAAGGCCCATCTTGAGAAACTCGGATATGCCATTACCGGGAATCCGGAACTTATTTCCGGCGGTATCAGAACCGATTATGGATATATAGGTGATGTTGGCAGTCTTCCGGCAACACTGGGCAATCTGGTTGCCAACCCGGGAGGTTACAGTACCTGGCACGGGCCATATATTAAAGATGATTTCTCGACCGGTTCGGGGGATTCTGAATATGACGACGATGCCTGGGGAAGAACTTTGGTGTATAGTGGAGGGGTTACAATTACTTCCAATGGTTCTGGCACAGCTATTACCCGAAAACTTGCTAACTCAGTTGATGATCTTCTGTACAATAAAGTTCATCTGGTAATCACAGATATTGATAACAATCCTCCGGGTACTGGTTTTAAGGATTCGGTTAAGTTTCTCATTTCTTACCCTAACGGGCTTGGTGGGATTACAACTAAAACAACTTATCCTGGTGCTGACGGACTAGCTCAGTATGACTCTATTCCGATAGGGATTCACACTTTGAAATATGTTTATCTGCCAACAGACGATACTCTTACCAGAAAGGTACCGGTTAACACCGGTCAGGAATATTATGCCCAGATCCAATACTATGATGATGTCTGGGGGAATACAATTTCCGGTGGAGGCAGTGGCGGAAGTACAGGTGTCGAAACGCTTCGACCCAGTGGATCAGGTAACTCTGATGACCTTTCCTCAAATGGCTGTTCTAATAACTGGCAATGCGTTGATGAAACATCCAATGACGGCAATTCATCATATGTAACTCTTACTTCCAGCAGTTATGGAACTGATCTGTATGAGACTCAGAATCACTCATCCGGCACCGGTGACATTGACAGTGTGATTGTATATATCAGTTGTCAGGAGACCAGCTCTAGTGGGCGGGTACTGACTTGTATCAGAACCCATGGTAATAATTATAATGGTATTTCAGAAAACCCAGGTTCATCTTATGACGACTACTCTACTACCTATACAACTAATCCCTCAACCTCATCAGCCTGGACATGGTCTGAAATCGATAATCTCGAAATAGGAATTTATTTAAGAAGGGCACAATGTACCCAGGTATGGGTGGAGGTGTACTACACCTACTAACACACTCATCGTAATTTATTATGAAGAAAATATTTCAAAATATCAGCGGCTTCAGCCTAATCGAGTTGTTAGTAGCAATCGTAGTGATTGGGATAATTCTATCATTGGCGATGCAGTCTATGGACACTGTTGTTGATGACAACCGCCGGGTTACAACCAAAAGGGAGATGGATAAGCTGGCTCAGGCGATTGTCGGGAATCCGGATATCGCCAATACCGGAGTGAGGTCAGATTTTGGATATATCGGAGACAACGGGACCTTTCCCTCATCTCTTCAGGAGTTGTATAGCAATACCAATGGCTGGTCGACATGGGACGGCCCATATATCACAACCGGGATTACGCAGGATACTGTCGGATTAAAATATGATGAATGGAACCAACCCTACAACTATACCGGCGGTATTATCATTACCTCAACCGGAAGCGGCTCTACTATTACCAAAAAGATTGCCGATTCCCCGTCTGATTATTTATTGAATTCATTTAACGGCGTAATAAAAGACAGCCAGGATTCACTGCCTGGGAATATATATAAAGATTCAATCGAGATAGAAATTACAATTCCCAATGGCAGCGGCAGCTTGGTAACAAAAATCTACAATCCGGCTTCTGATGGAAATTTCACGCTGGATTCACTTCCGGTTGGTCAACATCAACTGGAAATAATTTACAGTCCTGAGAATGATACTCTGACACGATACCTTACAATTTTACCAAGACATAAAAGCAACGTTGTTACTTTCAATTTTGGATCATCATATTTCTCTACCGGAGGGGGTGGCGGCGGTGGTAGTGAACCGGAAGAGCCGCCCAATCTGGTCGGACATTGGAAACTCGATGATACCAGCGGAACCATAGCCTATGACTACAGCGGATATGGTAATAATGGGACACTTACAAATATGACTGGTAATGAATGGACAACCGGTAAAATTGGAGGAGCTCTTGAATTTGATGGGACAAATGATGAAGTTATAATTGCTGATGCTGATATACTGGATGATACTGAGCAATTAACAATGTCAGTCTGGGTTTACGCACACACTCTTGATAACAACCCCCGGGGGCCACTTTCAAAAAGAGTTTCACATACTGGAAATTACTCCTACTCAATGTTTTTCTATAATAGTGACCTCCTAAATGTTGATATTAATACCCAGGACAACAGATTCTCATGCCCTCTAACTTTCCAGGAAGACCAGTGGTATCATATTGCTGTTATCTATGATGGTACACTGACTGCAGCAAATCGAGTCAGTGTATACGTAGACGGAACACTGATACACACAGCTTATGAAACCAGTAGCGCTATTGCAAACACCAGTTCACCTCTCGTAATTGGCCAGCTATATGGTAATAGTTTGGGTTATTTCGATGGTTTGATAGATGATGTACGTCTTTATAACCGGGCTTTGACCCCATCGGAAATACAGGATTTATATAACCTCGGAAGTTAAATATGAAACACTTAAATCAACATAGCGGTTTCACCCTGATCGAAATGGTTCTGGTAATTGTTATCATGGGTATTCT
>JBDRQG010000324.1:0-9825 GCA_043826475.1 bacterium | reverse complement strand
ACCGGTGTCTCTGTGAGTGAAATCAAAAATTCAGGTGACTCAATAGAAATTGTTTTAGATAAAGGTGACAGTGTCACCTGTGATTATGTCTTCTTATGTATTGGTGTAAAACCAGAGGTAACGTTAGCTAAAAATTGCGGTCTGTATATTGGTGTCACTGGGGGAATAAAAGTTAATTCCAAAATGCAAACCTCTGATCAAGATATTTATGCCGGTGGGGATTGTGTCGAGTCGATTAATCAAATTACAGGCAAAGAGTTCTATATCCCGATGGGCTCCCTGGCAAACCGTCATGGCCGAGTAATAGCTGAAAATATAACAGGCAATATTGCTGAATATAAAGGCGCCGTAGGTGCGTTCTTAGTGAAGGTGTTTTATCAGAATGTAGGCTCGGTTGGGTTAAGTTTTATCTCTGCAAAAAAAGCCGGCTTTGCCTGCAAAGCAGTTTGGGGATCGTTTATTGATAAGCCTGATTATTATCCAGAGAGTGAATCGATGATGCTCAAAATGGTTTATGATTCCAAAACAATGCAATTATTGGGACTTCAGGCGGTTGGTAAAGGGGATATATGTCGAAGAATCGATACGTTCTCGTCCTTTTTACAGAATAATGCCAATGTAAGTGATTTGATTAACTTTGAGCATGGTTATGCCCCTCCCTATGCTGAAGCTCTCGATCCACTTCATCATTTGGCCGGGATAGCAATTGCTCAGGAAAAAGGGATGGATTTTATAGGACCTGGCCAGAAAATTGATGAAATAAAAGAACCTATTTGGTTGGATGTTAGAGTAATTGAGGAAGCCGAAGAAGCTCCAATTGTAAAAAATGAAGAAGTGATAAACATCCCTCTCGGCGAATTGAGCAAGTCGCTTGATAAATTTGATCAAAAGAGAAATATTATAGTGATATGTCGACGCGGACCGAGATCTTATCAAGCAGCATTGATTTTGAAAGCTGCAGGTTTTGAAAAGGTATATGTATATGCCGGAGGTACAACAGGAATAGTATAATGGCAGCCCTTTCAAACAGACTCATAATGTGCGGTATCAGCCACAAAACTTCAACTCTTGAGGAACGGGCACATCTTGGTTTTGGCCACGATGATCTTGCAAAAGCTAATGCTGTATTCAGTGATTTTCCTGAAGTCATCGAATCCTGTATTATTTCTACCTGTAATCGTGTTGAATTTTATTTTCTGATCGATAGGAATGCCGACCCATTTGAACTGTTATCTTCTTTTTATAAAAGGCACAAAAAAATTGATATCTTTCCCTTGAAAAATAATTTCCAAATCAAACGAGACAAACATGCCGTCTCACACCTATTGAAAGTCGCCGGTGGTCTTGAATCTATGGTTTTGGGTGAGAATCAGATTTTAGGGCAGGTTCGGGAAGCATATAGTTCTGCATGTGCTGTTAAAGCGGCCGGTAAAGTTATCCATCGTCTCTTCCATCAAGCTTTTCGGGTAGGCAAACAAATTCGCACTGATACCGAGATGGGCAAAGGGGCCTGCTCGGTCAGTTCGGCCTCCATAGATTTGATCATGTCAAAAAACAACGGGCTTAAGGATCCAACGGTATTATTTATCGGTGTTAATCAGATGATCAATCTGGCTGCTTCAAATTTAAGCCGGGACATTCATGGTGAGTTTTTATTCGCTAACCGTACCAAAGAGAAAGCGGTGCTGTTTGCAGAAAAATTCGGAGCCAAAGGATTTGGTCTGGATGAATTACCGCAACTCCTTGTAAAAGCTGATTTATTAATTTCATGCACGGGTTCTGATAGCCCAATTATATCTGCCATGATGATAAAAAATCTGGTGAAAGAAACTCCTGATAAAAAATTAATTATGATGGACATGGCTATACCCAGGGAT
This sequence comes from bacterium, assembly GCA_043826475.1. Taxonomy (GTDB): domain Bacteria; phylum Zixibacteria; class MSB-5A5; order GN15; family FEB-12; genus DAOWMZ01. The sequence continues at coordinate 7,948 of JBDRQG010000324.1, read as the reverse complement.
ATTGAATATCAAAAAGATAGTCTTGCGAATATTAAATATTTTGATCTTGAGGATGTCCGCACTCATGTGGCTGAGCAGCAGGTAAAGAGGGAGGCAGCTATCCCTGAAGCCGAAGAGATAATCGAACGGCGGCTCGATGAATTTATGTATTGGTTTGATCATGTGCGCCATGAAAGACTATCCGCCAGCGTAGAAGAGTCCTTTGAACAGCTAAGAGAAAAAGAATTAAGCGGAATTTTAAATAAATTATCCCCCGAACTTCAAAACGAACTAAACGAATCAACGCGGAGTTTGGTTAAAAAACTGGTAAGGGTAACCGCCCGTACCTGCAGTAAATGTTCAACGGAGAAAGAATAGTTATGTCGAATACTTATATGCCGATTTCGATTTCATTAAAAAATCGTAAATGTTTAATCATTGGAGGCGGCCTGGTCTCGTTAAGAAAAATAGATACGCTGCTGGAGTACGATTCTGAAATAACGGTGATCTCTCCCGAGGTAGTTGATAAGATTGAGTATTACGCCAAAAAAGGTTTGATCAAGCTCGAAAAAAGAAAATATACTTCACCCGATGTAGAATCTTTTGGCCTGGTTATAAGCGCCTGCGATGATGAAAAAGTCAACGAACAGGTTTATCATGACTGTCAGGAAAGAAATATCCCGGTCAATGTCGTTGATAATCCTCCTCTTTGTGATTTTATCTTTCCGGCTGTTGTAAGAAGGGAATGTCTAACCGTGGCTGTTTCTTCAGATGGCAAGGCTCCCTTTTTATCGGGGCATTTACGCTTTGTGCTTGAGAATATCTTCCCTCCCCATTGGAATAAGCTGGCGCAAATGGCGGCACAATATCGTAAAGATGTTATTAAAGAGTGGGCCGGTAAACCTGATCAGAAGCGGTTGGCCTTTGAACGTTTCCTTGATGTAGACTGGAAAACTCTTTTTGATCAAAAGCAACCAGAATTGGTTGAAAATGAATTAAAGCGTATTCTGGTGGCGGCTCCTCCGCCGGATGATGCTCCTGACAAAAACGATGATGAAGAAACATACGAATAGTTAAGAACATATATATTATGAATGATAAAAAGACGGGTATTGTCTATTTAGCCGGAGCCGGCCCGGGTGATCCCGATCTGGTGACAGTTAAAACATATAATTTATTACGGCAGTGCGATGCGGTTGTCTATGATTATCTGATTCCGGATGAACTGATTACTACCCTTCCTGAAAATGTAGAAAAATATTATGTCGGCAAGGTCGGAGGAAAAAACTCAACACCCCAGAATGATATAAATGATTTAATTATTTCACTCGCAAAGTCTGGTAAAAATGTTGTCAGATTAAAAGGGAGCGATCCTCTTGTTTTTGGACGCGGGGGAGAAGAAGCCAAAGTTTTAGCTCAAAACGGCATTAACTTTGAAATAATTCCTGGCGTTACAGCAGGAATATCCGCCTCGACATATGCCGGCATTCCCGTTACCGATCGTAATCTTGCTTCGTGGGTGATGTTTGTTACCGGTCACAAGGCAAAAGAAAAACTGACTTCAAGTGTACAATGGGATTGGATTGCCAAAGGGGAAAAAGGGACAATTGTTATCTATATGGGTGTTAGCCAGATTGGCAGCATTGCTGCTGATTTAATGGAAAATGGCATGGATGGCGACACTCCCACGGCAGTAGTTGAGAGAACATCATTCCCCACTCAAAGAACTCATACTTCTACTTTAAAAGATTTGCCTCAGATGGTTATCGATAAGAATGTAAAAGCTCCGGCAATTTTTATTATTGGTGAAGTAGTTAAGCTTAGAGAATACATCGACTGGTTTGGCAAAAAGCCGTTGCATGGTTTGAGAATCCTGGTAACAAGGCCCTCGGATCAATCTCATGAAATATATGCCCGTTTGAGATTTTTTGGGGCTGAAGTTCTTACTTATCCTACTATTGCAACCAAAGAACTTTTTGATAACGAAGCCTGGAATACTTTTAATAAAATCTCAACTCCTCATAACTGGCTCATTTTTACCAGTGAAAACGGAATCAGATATTTTATTAAACAGTTAGAAGATCAGGGGAAAGATATTAGGCTTTTATCAGCTTACAAAATAGCTGTTATCGGTGGGGGTACTCAAAAGGCTCTAAAGGAATATTATTTGAAGGCTGATTTTATCCCCGACAAAGCAACGACGGCAACATTAGCAGAACAATTTGTCAGCAAATTTAATCTCAAAAATGCCAATGTCATTCGTGTCAGGGGAAATTTCAGTATTAAGAATATTGATGAGGCTGTTATAAAAGCCGGCGGTAATCTTATTCCGATGACTGTCTATGAAACCTATTACCCCAAATGGCCCGAAGAGACTGTAGAAAAATTCAGAGCTTATCCTCCTGATATTATTATTTTCAGCAGCGGTACAACTGTTGATGGTCTTTTTGAGTGTCTGGGCAGCGAAGATATCGAAAAATTTATAAAACCGGCAGCTATCGCTTCGATTGGCCCATCAACATCAAAAGAGATTGTATCACGCGGGTTGAAGGTTACATACGAATCAAAAATCCATACGATACCGGGCTTGATTGATGAATTGGTTGAATATGTCAAAGCGAATCCAATGGTGGAATAATATTTTATTAAATACAATGATGTCATTCAAAAAATAAGCACAAAAAAACGGACACGAAGTCCGTTTTTTTATCTCTACTAATTCTACCAAATTAATTTTCAGCCAGAATTATATCATCGTATTCAATTTCAAAACGGAGCTTGTGTTTAGCTTCTTCCTGGGCTAAGCCAAAAAATATTTCCTGCACTTCAGCATCGGAAGTTGAAGTGGCCAGATCATTATAAAGCTTATATGCAGCTTTTTCCGCTTTCATGGCAATAATCAAAGCATCCTGATAAGACAATTCAGCTTTGGTTGGTTCAACTTCTTCAAGATGATCGCCAATCTTAAGATCAAGAATTTTCTTTTCATTTGTAAAAAGTTTTTTTCCTGATTTTACCGCTTCCAGTTTTGCTTTATGGCCCATTTCTTCACGGGAGAAACCGGTGAAAACTTTTTTCATAGCATCGCCTGTCACCTTGGTGGCCAGATCTTTATACATTGTGGCAGCGTCCAGTTCTTTCTGGATGGCAAAATCTAATATTGCATTGACACTTTCGAACTTCATTCTTTTCTCCATATTCAAAGAGCTGTAAAATTAATATTCAAGTTAAAATCAGCTGTAAGGATACATCCCTTTTTTAATAGTTTCAAGCTGTTCCAGCAGGCTGTTATGTTTTTCTTCGTCTAGAAGAAGATAATGAAGAAGATACTCCTGGACAACCATCTTTTTCCCTTTGAGAGCCTCAAGAGAGAGATGAGCCAACTCAACGGTTTTCTTCTCGATAGCAATATGCTTTTCAACAAGATCCCAGACAGCCGAAAGTTCATCAGGTGTCATCGATATTGCGCTGGTATCAAGGCTGTTTTTTATAAGTTCCTGGACCTTATAATGACGCTGTGAATCGGCCTGGATTATTTCCATAATTGCTCTGATAACAGGGTTGTCGGTTTTCTCAAGAATCTGGCTGGTCGATACGACTGATGCATTTTCAATCTTCATCCACTGCTGCATGTTGTGGATCAGTTTTTCCTGAATTTCTTTGGTTGTCATTTCAATTTCTCCCACTAATAGAATAGTTTATTTTATAATTTGTTAACAATTTTTAAACAATCTTTGTCAATCTCTGATACATGTTAAAAAGTCTAACAACTCTCTGTTCTATTAGTTCCGGGTTTTTCTACCTATTTGACGACAATAAACCAAAGCCAAAGTGCGGTAAAACATATGAGCAAATTTTGAGTAAGGCATATACCACAACAGGAAATAAACAAATGTAAGATGGATAAAATACATGATATACGAAACCAGGGCTAAATCAGCAACACGAATCAGCCAGGCCAACATCCCGGTAAAACCAGCAAAAAATACAACGTATAAAAAGAGATAATCGGGATAACCATTGGCTCCTATTTTATCCTTGTTTGCCATTCTTCTCAAAATCATCCAGGCGCCTCCGACAGTTAATCCGATTCCACTGAGAGCCCCAATTATTTTAACCGGATGATATGGCGCTAGTGGTAAATCGAAAAAGGAATGCATACTCTCCAAACCCAGCATATTCAAATAATGGGGAATAAAAATAAAAACGAAAACCAAACCGGTAGTTATCATCGCCCCCAGAAAACCCAGGAATAAGATCAAATGCGCCGTCGCACGGGCATGGTTGACATCGCATTTTTTAAACTGCTTATGAAGAATGAATTCTTTGAGGGTGGCAATCAGAGCCGAGATGAATGACATTTTTATTTCAGGGTTATCCTGATGCAGATTCTTCCAAAATCTCATAAATCCAATTGATGCAAAGAGAAAGATTATAATATTCCCAAGTACAAAGAGGGCGTCAACCGAACTGTGTGGCAGAAAAATGTTAAAATCAATAGCATGGCCGGATTGCAGAAACAAAAAGCTTCCATCTTCAAGACGGGGAGCAAAGGAAAAAATACAGGCCATGAGGATTATAATTGGCAGAAGAAATAAGAAGGGGAGAGCTGCTGGACTAGCCAGAGCTGTTCCCATAAATGAAGGGAAAGCAAAACTTTTATAAATATAGGTTCTGATCGCAGCCAATACATCGCCGGGGCGAGCATCACGCGGGCAATAAGTCGAGCAGTCATTACATTGATGACACATCCATAAATCAGGATCAGAAAATAACTGATCTTTCTGGCCCCATTGAGCCATAAGCATTTCCTTACGAGGGAATGGCTTATTGTCAGGGGAAAGGTTGCAAACAACAGCACAGGTAGCACACTGATAGCATTTCTTGACAGTATCACCACCGGCTTTTCTAATACTTCTGATTAATCCTAAATCAGGATTAATTATCAGCTCTTTGGCCATTATTATTTCCTTTCAATGAGACCTCTCCATCAAATTATAAATCAAAAATAAGTATAAATTGGTCTGAAAAATAAGTCAATACAATTTACAATAAATTGTTACTTATTTCACAATGTAGTTACCGACATCTTAGGATGGGTTCTGAATATTGCATAATTCATTAAAACAACAATTTAATAGGACAATTTGGGGCGGAAAAAGCTACTATGGATAGCGTAAATAATTATAACACAATAAGATATAATTATTAAAATCTGATAGTTTTTCACTAAAATTTACTCTATGAAGGATTTTAAGCTAAAATAACACTAAATTAGTATAAAAATATAAAGAAAATACATAAAAATGCTAATATTATTGGAATTAAAACACGACAAAATAAGTAATGATAAAAATATCAAGACTAAATTGGATAGCTCGAAATCCTTATAAGTCATTATTTATAATATTGCTTAGGAGAATGAAAGAATGACTGAAATGATATAATTATATCGATTTATCTTCTTTTTTCGCTTGACAGACTTTGTGAAAAAAGTTACTTTCTATGCTACCCAAAATGATTTAGGTGGTTGTAATATATATAAAGGAAATAATTCCTTGCTTTGTGAAAAAAGTCACATTATCTTGCAATAGGTCGAATAAAATAAACGTATTGATTGCATAACGCAATAGAAACAGGATTTGTAATGAGCAGTACAAAATTGATTTCCCCCCACGGTAGTGACACTTTAAAAGTGCTCCTTCTGGAAGGGAAAGAAAAAGCCGCAGAGCTTAAGAAAGCAGAAAGTCTACCTAAAGTAGTGATGACAACTCGCGAGACAGGCGACCTCATCATGTTGGGTATTGGTGGATTCACTCCCCTGGAAGGATTCATGGGCAAGGAAGATTGGAAAGGTGTTTGCAAAGACATGAAAATGTCTAACGGTATCTTCTGGCCGATTCCTGTTACATTATCTCATGAAAAAGAAGTTAAACCGGGTACCGAAATCTGCCTGATCTCAGATGAAACAAATGAGATTATGGGGACGATGAAAGTTACCGAATGCTACAAGATTGATAAAGAGTTCGAATGCAAACATGTTTATACAACTACTGATCCTGAGCATCCTGGCGTTAAAATGGTAATGGGGCAAAAAGAATGGAATCTGGCTGGACCCGTAAAAGTTCTTTCTGAGAGCTATTTCCCGACAGAATTCAAAGGCATTTACCAGACTCCTACAGAAAGCCGCAAGATTTTCGCAGAGAAGGGCTGGAAAACAATTGCCGCTTTACAGCTTCGTAATCCTATGCACCGTTCTCATGAATATCTGGCCAAAATTGCGATTGAAGTCAGCGATGGTCTTTATATCCATCAGCTTGTCGGCAACCTGAAACCAGGCGATATTCCGGCTGATGTACGTGTGAAATGTATTGATACCTTAGTTGAAAATTATTTTGATAAAAACCGTGTCGTTCAAGGTGGTTATCCTCTTGATATGCGCTATGCCGGTCCTCGCGAAGGATTGCTTCATGCTGTCTTCCGTCAGAACTTTGGCTGTACCCACATGATTATTGGCCGCGACCATGCCGGTGTTGGCGACTATTATGGCCCGTTTGATGCCCAGGAAATCTTCTTCAAACTTTGGGATGGCGCTCTGGAATGCAAAATGCTTCCTATCGACTGGACATTCTGGTGCTTCAAATGCGGCGGTATGGCTTCAATGAAGACCTGTCCTCATGCCAAAGAAGATCGTCTTTTCCTCAGTGGTACTGCTCTTCGCAAAGCTTTATCTGAAGAGGGTGAAGTTCCTGCTGAGTTCAGCCGCAAAGAAGTTTTGGCTATCCTGCGTGAATATTATGGTTCCTTGACTGAGAAAGTCGAAGTAAAAATGCATGGCCATGCCACAGGCGACGCCAAAGTGAAACGTTAAAGAGAATTAGAGAAATAAAGAAATAAATTAATGAAAGTAAACCTTAATACAATCATCCTATCAGGAGGAATCGATGCCTAGTTTTGTGAACCCTGAGAAATGTGATGGATGCAAAGCACTGGATAAGACTGCATGCCAGTATATTTGCCCTAACGATTTAATGGTTCTCAACAAGGATCTCATGAAAGCCTACAATCAGGCTCCTGAGATGTGTTGGGAATGTTATAGCTGCGTAAAGATCTGTCCGGTTCAGGCGATCGAAGTTCGCGGTTATGCCGATTTCTGTCCGCTTGGCGCATCAGTAACCCCGATGCGCAGTACTGACAGTATTATGTGGACGGTCAAGTTCCGCAATGGAATGCTCAAGCGTTTCAAATTCCCGATCCGGACTACACCGGAAGGCTCTGCTGTTCCCGATGGCGGATTTGCCACAGGAACCGATGATTTGAAGAGCCCGATACTGTTCACCGAGCCTGCATCGTCAGGCATGTCAGCAATCCCGAAGGTTAAGTAGGAAAGGATAGGCTAGGAAATGGCAAAATTTGAAACTGTAGAAGTCAAAACTGATGTCCTTATCTGCGGTGGCGGTATGGCTGCTTGCGGGTCGGCTGTCGAAACAGCCTATTGGGCCAAACAACATGGCCTCAAAGTGACCTTAGTTGACAAAGCCGCTATGGATCGTTCCGGTGCGGTTGCGATGGGTCTGTCCGCTATTAACCAGTACGTCGGTGTTAAAGATGGTCAGAACACTATCAATGATTATTGTGATTATGTCCGTAACGACCTGATGGGTGTCGTACGTGAAGACTTGGTGGCAAATATTGCTCGCCACGTTGACTCCACTGTGCATCTGTTTGAAAAATGGGGTCTGCCGATTTGGAAAGATGCCAATGGCGCATACGTTCATGAAGGTCGCTGGCAGTTAATGATCAACGGTGAATCTTACAAGGTTCTCGTTGCTGAAGCTGCTAAAAATGCTCTTGGTATGGATAATATCTATGAGAGAGTATTTATCGTTGAACCGTTAATCGAAGGCGACAAATGTGTTGGCGCTCTTGGTTTTAGTGTTCGCGAAAACAAATTCTATGTCTTTAAAGC
>JBDRQG010000323.1:0-4806 GCA_043826475.1 bacterium | reverse complement strand
CTCCCCAATCACTTTGATAATACCCATTATTCTTATAAACATGGATTGATGAATGTTCCCATTCAAATGGAGACTTTACATGTCCATGCTTAACAGGATTATCAGATGGAAATGATCCGGTAATAATACCCATGAAATTTTATTACCCTCAGAATAATATCTTAACAATTTTGACATAATAAATGATAATAAATATTAACATTTTAATCAATGTAAAAGGCAGAACCTATAAATGGATAATGGTTCTGCCCTACAGGACTAACCCATTTGCTGGAATACGATTCATATGTAATTCGGCATATTTAAAATTACCCGGGTACCCCATAGCTTGCTATGGGTTTACTGTCCTCTTTTTTTATTGATAATAATATAGCATTCTTCGTCTATTTACAAATGAAAATGGCAGAACCGATAATTGGATAATGGTTCTGCCCTACTTTATCTACCCTTTATCTTATTTATTCAATCCTATCTTAACTAATAGACTGATCTGTCACTTTCTTACCACCATCCATAGGTTTGATACCTTCGACCATGGCGGCCAGAGATGAAATTATCCCGCTGGCTTCATACGGCATAAAGATTTTATTGGCGCTTCCCTCGGCGAATTTCGGAAGCATTTCAAGATACTTCAACGTGATCAGTTTTTCATCCGGCTTGCTGGCGTGTATAGCACTGAAAACGGTACTGATAGCTTCTCCTTCACCTTTAGCAACTTCAATCTGGCGATACTTCTCGGCATCAGCCTTGTTTTTAACCGCCTGGGCATAACCTTCAGCTTCGAGAATCTGCGCCTGACGGCTACCCTCGGCTTTGGTAATCTCCGACTGCCTGATAGCTTCGGCATCAAGGATCGTGGCTCTCTTATCACGTTCCGCTTTCATCTGGCGGCTCATAGCCTCGGTTATATCAACCGGCGGGTCAATACGCTGCATCTCAACCCGGTTGACTTTCATCCCCCATTTGTCAGTCGCTTCATCAAGAACATCGCGAAGCTGGCTGTTGACTTGATCGCGGGAACTTAGGCAGGCATCCAAATCCATCTCGCCAATTACGTTTCTCAAATTTGTCTGAGCCAGTTTAGTCGAAGCGAGAATATAATTGGCGATTTCATACCGGGCTCGGGCCGGATCGGTAACCTGGGCAAAGATAACCGCGTCGACTTCGACATTCACGTTATCTTTGGTAATCACCAACTGAGGGGGTACGTCGAGCACCACTTCGCGCATATCAACTTTGACTACGATGTCAAAGAAGGGGACAATCATGTTCAGTCCCGGTTCCAGAATTCTCTGGAACTTGCCGAGTCGTTCCACCAGTCCTCTTTCAAAGGGACGGACGATGCGGATTGACATCGGGACAATGATAAAGGCAAAGGCCACTATCACGGCCAGAAATATTATAACCGGATTCATTGTGTTATCCTTTCTCCTGTAACGGTTCGACATGGAGCCTTGCTCCCGAAACACCTTTAATACGAACCTTTTGGTTTACTTCGATTTTTTGATCAGACTGGGCAATCCAGACTTCACCTTCACACTTAATCTGACCACCGAGATCGGGATCGATAGCTTTGGTCACCAGAGCTACTTTGCCCATCAAGCCGTCAACATTGCTTTTGTGGGGTTCCGGTTTGGTGATCTTTTTGGCAATAGCTCGTGTCAGGGGAAGCAACACTAGAGTTATTATCACAAAAATTCCCAACTGCCAGTAGTACTGATCGGGTGAAAAGTAGCTGTATATTCCAGCCACAACACTCCCGGCGACAAAGCAGACAAAAAAGAGGGTGGGGCTGACAAGTTCCAGTATTAGAAAGACAACTGCCGCCGCCATCCATATCCAAAAAATTGTGGACATAATTTTACCCTTGCACTTTCTTAAAAAAAATTCCTTTGTGCTATGGTCAGAGATATTACCGTAAAATTCAACTTTTATTCGAAAAAATCGTTACGATTTTACCAAAATTTGTCTATTTTTGCTCATCCGTATGGGCACGGCATGCCGTGCCCCTACGGATAGTGGCTGAGAAAGCTCACAAAAGTGGGAGGCAGATGCCCACCTGCCCCATGAGCGGTAGACAAAGACGTCTGCTAACCACATAAAACAAAGGATTAATATGCAATACAGTGAACCCTACTCCAAAATGGCTTTGATATATGATCTTATGCACGCCGACCACCATTCTTTGAACATGGTTGAATATACATTGAAAATAATCAAACGTTTTAAAATAAATGCAGCGAGCTGCCTTGATTTGTGCTGCGGGACCGGATCGGCGTTAGTAGAATTTCATAAAAAGGGATACATGGTATCCGGGTTGGATAGAAGCGCGGCGATGCTTGCAGTTGCAGCAAAAAAACTTAAAAAGACAAAAGTGAAATTGTATCAGAAATCTCTTCCTAATTTTAAAATATTGTCTATAGATAATTCCACTAAAACCGAGCAGTTTGATCTGGTAACCTCTTTTTATGATTCTTTAAATTACCTCAAAAGTGAAACTGAACTTAAGCAGACTTTTAGATCAGTCGCCAATCATCTCGTTAAAGATGGATGGTTTATTTTTGATATGAACACACCGGTTGCCCTAAAGACTATCTGGGGGGGGCAGGTCTATGCCGGTGCTCAGGATGATCTGGCCTGGATCTGGAAGAATAAGTGCGACACTAAAACTAAAACAGCCTCAGTTGAAACGACATGCTTTTATAAAGAGGGAAATGAGTGGAGGCGGTTCGATGAACTCCACACCGAACTTTCGCATAGCAATACTACACTAAGAAAACTGCTAAGAGAAACAGGCTTTACGGTTAAAGCAGTTTACCGCTGCGGAACCTTTGCTAAAGCTGATAAGGATACTACGCGGGTTTGTATCGTGGCACAAAAGCGATAAGTATTTAAAAAATTCATAGTTGCTATTTCTCTCTACGTTTCTTTAATTATTTTATATAATAATTAAGCAGAGGTTTTCTGTGTCTGAGAATCCAAATGATAATGATAAAACTCGTACTCATGTAGTTTTAACAAATGGAACTAATGTCGATCATTACCGAATCATCGAAAAGATTGGCTCAGGTGGTATGGGTGAGGTGTACCTCGCCCTGGATACCAAGCTAAATCGTAAAGTCGCTCTCAAGTTCCTTCCCCCACATCATTGCCAGGATGATGATTGTCGTAAGCGGTTTACCCGCGAAGCACAGGCAGCCGCAGGCCTCGATCACCCAAATATAGCTGCCATCTATGAGGTTAGTGAATATCAGGGCCATCCGTTTTACTCCATGCAGATTGTTGAAGGGCAATCACTGAAAGAGGTAGTTACCGGGAAAGATCTGCCGATCGACCGAATACTCGAAATTACCATACAGATATGCGAAGGGCTGCAGGCGGCACATGAAAAAGGGATTGTCCATCGAGACATTAAACCCTCAAACATCCTGCTGGACGGTCACGGCAGAGTCCGCATCGTTGATTTTGGGTTAGCCACCGTTCGCGGTATCGAACACTTGACTAAGACCGGTTCGACCCTTGGCACGATCGGATACATGTCACCGGAACAGGTACGAGGCCAGGAGGTCGATCATCGCAGTGATTTGTTTTCTCTCGGTGTAGTTATGTACGAATTAATTACGAAACAGAATCCGTTCAGGCGTGATAGTGAAGCAGCCACACTGAAGGCGGTAAGTGATGATCTGCCCGAACCGCTGGCTCGATTCAAATCGGGCCTCCCGGATGGGTTACAGATGGTCATCGATAAATCCTTAGAAAAGGATGTCAAGACGCGCTATCAACATGCTGATGGAATGATAGCAGATCTGGTGCGCGTGAAGCGGTCTATGAATTCTGATCTGTCGACAGCGACAGGACAAGCAAAGTCAAGCCGCTCGACTAGGGTCTGGTGGATTACTACCGTACTAGTCGTTGCCGCATCAGTTGTGTTTTCCTTGACGAAGCCGTGGCAAACCGAAACCACATCAGATGAACCCAGGAAGATAATGTTAGCGGTTCTGCCTTTCGAGAATCTCGGCGATCCCGAAGATGAGTACTTCGCCGATGGGATAACAGAGGAGATAACTACCAGTCTTGCCCGTCTGTCCGGTTTGGGGGTCATCTCGCGCACTAGTGCCATGCAATACAAGAATACGGACAAGAGCCTGCGACAAATCGGGAAAGAACTCAAGGTTGATTGCGTTCTTAACGGGTCGATCCGCTGGGATAAATCCGGAGATGACAATCGTGTGCGCATTAATCCGCAGTTAGTTCGGGTGTCTGATGACATGAACATGTGGGCCAATCGTTATGATGCTGTGCTGACGGATGTCTTTGCGGTCCAGGCGACAATAGCCAGCGAAGTGGCCGCCGCGCTTGATGTGGCGCTGTTGCAGTCAGAACGGGATGCGCTCGCCGACCAACCCGACATCGATCCCGAGGCTTATGATTATTACCTCCGGGGCAAGCAGTACTTCTCAATAGCCCGCTACCGTCAGGTTGAACTGCGAACCGCAGAAACAATGCACCTCAAAGCCATAGAGCTGGCACCCGGTTTTGCAGCCGCTTATGCCGAGCTCGGTGCTCTTTACACGGACATGTATTGGGATGGCATTGACACTGCTATGGTCATACTAGACAGTGCCAAGGCGTTGATCGATATTGCTGTTGAATTGGCGCCCAAATCCTCGGAGTCCTACCAGGCACTTGGTTGGTATTATTACCATGGTCTTCTTGACTTCGAAAACGCTCTGGATGCTTTTTCTAAGGTTCTTCAGTTACAACCGAACAATAGTCTTGCGATGGTTAGCATTGCTTATGTTCAGC
>JBDRQG010000322.1:0-11854 GCA_043826475.1 bacterium | reverse complement strand
ACCATGTTCAGAGGATGGTGTATCGGAATTTCTTTTTGCAAAAGATAGAAATAATAAAGAATACTATTTAAATATTAATAAATACTCTAATAGAGATTGGTCAAAATGTGTTTTTTTTGAAATTGGTACTAAATTAGCTATTAAATACTCAAAAGATATAAGCCAGGCTGGAGCTTGTCCAGCAAGTGAGATTGTTGAATTAATGAATAAATAGATCTCTTATTCTGGCTCGCTCTATTCATTTTAGGATGTAACTTTTCTATAATACCTACACAACATGTATGTAATCCAATGAAATCGCAGGTTCTAAAAAATTTTACTAAAGGTCTCCTGACCTATGCAAATTATGTCTTTCTCTCTTTGCGTTTGGCGGCGGGGAAGAGGACATTGTTTAATATCAATCTATAGCCCGGTGAGTTTTTGTGCAGTTCCAACTCGGTTGGGGGATCACCGACCATGTGGCGGTAGTCTTCAGGATCATGCCCTGATAAAAAGGTAAAGGTCCCTTTCCCTAAATTGCCGTGGATATAGCGGACTTCATCAAAATTATCCGGCTCACCCAGGATCGTGACAAACTTTTTCAACAATGATTTGCGGAAACCGGTGGTCTGCCCCATAAATCCACCCACCGTATTGGTGTGGCACTGGTCAAGCATAGTCGGCACCGGGTCAAGTTTGGCGGCAAAATCAAAAAGATAAAAGAAATCATCTTCAGCCCGCTGAAACCGAATCTGACGGTCGGGATAAGTATCGATATCGGAATGCTTATAGAGCATTGGGTCAAGAGTCACGGTAAAATTCTCGAATGCGAATGTTTTGGAATAATCAAGCTTGCTTTGAGCGCCCGGATCGACCGGGTCATTATCAAATTCACGCGGGACAATATCTACATTATCGGCTGCAAGAGCGATATCAATCGTTTCTGGTGCGGAACACATTGAAAACAAAAATCCTCCCCGGCGAACATAGTCATAAATCGTTTTGCCGACATCAAGCTTCATGTCGGAAACTTTGGTATAACCCATCCGGGCGGCCATATCTTCGTTTACCTTGACATCATTTTGATACCAGATTTGATTTTGAAAAGCGGCGTAGAATTTTCCGTACTGGCCCGTGAAATCCTCGTGGTGGCAATGGAGCCAGTCATAATTTTCGAGCTTACCCTCCAAAACGTCTTCATCCCAGACAATATCATACTTTATTTCAGCATAGGTCAGAGCCAGGGTAACCGCATCATCCCAGGGCTGGGCTGATGGGGGAGAATAAACCGCAATTTCGGGAGCCTTTTCAAGTTCCACCCGCTCCATATTTTCTACTTCGATCTGGCGATAAATATCGGCTACCTGCCCCTCGGTAACCTGTTCAACGGTAACTCCCATTAAAAGACAGAGTTCAGTCATCTCGGTTGAGTACTTTACGAGGAATGAACCACCCCGATAATTAAGCAGCCATTCTGCCTTTTCCCCTTTTTCCAAACTCCGGAAAACCGCTCCATATGCCTTAAGGTGGTCGCTTTGGGTTTCATCCATAGGGATCAAAAGGGAAGCAGCCATTGTTTGGCCTGTTATAAGTAGAAACAGTATAATAAATGTTATAAGATAACTCTTCATGGGTCTAAGTTAGTATATCCTTAAAATTAAGCAATCTCTGTTTTTACATTACAGTTGGTAAACGGTTCCGTTTATTTTATATTGAAAATCGCAAAGCTTGGTAGCCCATCCGCTTGCGGTGGGTTTACTGTTATCTTTGACTACAAAATGAAAGGGCAGAACCGAAAAATGGAAAATGGTTCTTCCCTACAATACTTTTTCTATATATCTTCCGTTCATGACAAAATTAGATGGCTTTATAAAGATTATCGAAAGTGAGTTCCCCGAAGACAGGTTAACCTACCAGAAGGGAATTCCGACTTTCCATCCGGAGACATCTGATGAGGCGTCTCATTTCTTAAAATTAGCCAATAAAAATAAACAACCTTCGTTTGTGACCGGGTTTGGCAACAACATCGATCCGATCGGTGATAAATTTAGTGATATGGTCACGATTAGAACGGACAGGCTTAATAAACTATTGCAGGTTGTCCCGGAAGATTTTTATATAGTCGTCGGCAGCGGTTATCCCTTGCGTGAAATAAACCTCAACCTGAAACGGGCTGAATTATATCTTCCCCATTCCGCTCTTCCATATGTTGGCTCGGTTGGGGGGGCCTTGGCAGTGGGGTTGTCGGGCGAACTTCATGGTCACGAGGTCCCGATCAAAAAATATTTTATCAAGGCCGAGATTGTAACTCCGCAGGGGGATATTATCAAACCGGGTTCGACCTGTTTTAAATCGGTTTCGGGCTATGATATTGTAAAAATATTCTCCGGCTCATGGGGGTTGTTGGGTCTGATCGTAACTGCCGTATTCCGAGTGATGCCGATCACCGGCGCCGATGATTTCGCTGCGATGAAACAGAATGAAATTTCCCACAAGGGGCTTTTATTTTCGCTTGAGAATTCCGAAAACTCCGCCGATGCCGGTTACAGCCAAAAAATCAAAGCCAAGTTCGACCCGGAAAATGTTCTGCCGGTGATATAGTAAAGTAGGGCTGGTTCGCTAACGAACCTGCCTTTTTGAATGTTGTGTCAGGTATTGTCCGCCCAGGCGGATCAAAACCTGACGGATCGGGAAAGAAGTAAAGCTGAACTCTTTAGAAATTATACCTTAGTAGTTATGGCAGAACCGATATATGGATAATGGTTCTGCCCTACTTTACTATTTGTTGGCGCACGGGGACGTACGCCAACCTCCAAATTACGGCAGAACCGATAAATGGAAAATGGTTCTACCCTACTCGACTGACGGAACAGGGAATTTGATTGAACTATTCCTTCCAATTTCTGTTTACTCAAATATGGATATTGATTATAACAGCAAGGAGATAATATGAAAGCACAACCCGGTGTTAAAGTTGCAATATTAGGAGCGTCGCCCAAAGAGGATCGCTATTCGTATAAAGCTGTTCGTCTGTTAAAGCAAAACGGGTTCCAACCAATACCAGTTCATCCGGCTGGACACACGGTTGACGGTATCGAAGGTCTCAAATCTTTAACTGATATTTCAGATCCAATAGACACCCTGAGCGTGTATGTGAATTCAAATATATCTAATGGCGAAAAGGATAATATCCTCAAATTAAAGCCTCGCCGGGTCGTTTTCAACCCCGGTACCGAAAACAGTGCCCTTGCCGCTTTTCTTAAGGGAGAGGGGATTGAGGTTGTAGAGAATTGTACATTGGTGATGTTGAATTTGGGGATATTTTAAATGTCAGGAAATCCGCCCAGGCGGACTGACATCATGGAAAATGGTGGGCCACCCGAAGTCGAAACCACAGCGGTTTCAACCTACTAAAATGGATACTATGTAACCGTTTGTTCAAGTTTGATTCGGACAAGCATTGGGGCGACTTTCAGGTTATATCCTCTAATTGACTTTATATTAACAATACCTTAAGATACACCTTATGACCGATTACGATAAAACATTTCTTGGTATTGACTACGGTGAGCGAAGAATAGGGCTCGCTAAAAGCGATCCAACCGGATTGATTGCCTCAGCGTTAAAAACCTTAGAGGTCACATCATTAAAGAATGCTGTCGCACAAATCAAAATAGAGATTGATGAATACGAACCCAATGGCATCGTTGTCGGTTATCCATTGCTTCCTTCCGGCGACCGAAGCGATAAGTGCGATATTGTAGATGTTTTTATTGAACATCTTAAAGCAGTTTATTCCGGTCCAATCCATAAAGAAGATGAAATATATTCATCAGGCGAGGCGGAAAAAATAATCCATGCTCACGGAAAAAGATTGGGTAAAGATAAGAGAAGAATCGATCGTCTGGCGGCGGTAATTATTTTACAGCGTTTTCTCGACGACAATCGTACAAGTTAAGATATGGTAAAAAAAATTCTATTTATACTTATTGCAATAGTAGTGATCGCAGCAGCCTATGGTTACCGGAGTTACAAGCATAAGGTTGATCTGGGTGATGAAGTTGTGACCATAATTATATATCCCGGCGACAGTTTTTCCAAAGTTGCCGACTCGCTGATTGCCAGGGGAGTGGTTGACTCAAAGTTTTTCTTAAAATTATCAGCTAAGTATAGAGGTAACGATAAAAAGCTGATTCCCGGAAGATATGATTTCACCGGAGAAAATTCCTGCCAATCAGTATTAAGTCGTCTTGAAAAAGCTGATTTTTTCCGCATAAAAGTTACCATCCCCGAAGGCTCGACTATCTGGGACGTATCAGGTCTTCTTCAATCAAAATTAGATTTAGACTCAGCTTCATTTGTAAGTCTGAATCATAATGATGAACTTCTTCAAGAACTGAACCTACCCTGTCTCGAAGGGTATCTCTTTCCGGAGACATATTATTTTCAATGGGGATTTTCGGAGAAAGATGCTGTAAAAACAATGGTTCGCCGGTTTCACCAGCAAATAGATACGCTCTGGCCGGATTCATTCTATAATAATTTAACAAAAAACGAGATGGTTATATTGGCTTCCATAATTGAAGCTGAAGCCAGAGTTGATTCTGAGCGGGTAATAGTCTCTTCGGTATATCATAACCGGATAAAGTCAAATATGAAACTTGATGCCGACCCAACCGTTATCTATGGTCTTGGTGGGTTTGCACGTCATTTGTATAAAAAAGATTTGCTGATAGAGACTCCCTACAATACCTATCTTCGCAAAGGCTTGCCACCAACCCCGATTAATTCCCCCGGACTGGCGGCAATTAAAGCGGCTCTGAATCCGGCGGAAACAGATTATTTTTTCTTTGTCGCGGATAACAACGGCGGGCATTATTTTTCAAAAACCAATGCCGAGCACAATCGGGCAATAAAGCGAATCAGGTCAGAATCCAAAACAAATTAATAATTATAAAAGTGCGTAGCAGACGCCCTCGTGTGCCGCCCACAAACGAAATAATAATGAATGTAGGGACAGGCCCCTGTGCCTGTCCATATGAAGGACAACCACAGGGGGTTGTCTCTACAAAAAGATATTTTAATTATTAAATTATTGGTAAAATTGTAGAAGGCACAGCATGCTGTGCCCCTACGAAAAAATATTGTATTTGTGATATACAGGTTTGACCAGTTATAATTGCGTAATCAAACTATGAATTTCAGTAGCAAACTTTTCAGCTCTGTTTCTGAATTTACCCTCTTCGAATACTGCAAAAGCAATTGGCTCTTCGGAGCTGTAGGCAAGAATACCGACAACTTTTCCCTCGGTTTTCAGGGGAAAAACCATGAATGAGCGGGAATTATCATCAAGCAGAAGCTTTCGCTCGAAAAAATTTCCGCTGAACGAACTGCAGAAATCCTCGGTATAAACAGATCCATCTTCGGCGACTTTTTCAAATAATGAAGATTTGCCCGGAAGAGTGACCCTCAAACCATCTCGTAATACGCCGTTGTTCCAGGTGGAGATAGCCGCTAACTCGTTAGTATCCTGCATCCGTATTACAAGAACACCTTTATTTATCTCAATCTCATTGTTGAGTTCATCGGTAAGATTTGAAAAAGACTGGGTAATATCGATTGTGCCTTTTTCAGGAGTATTAATTCCAATTATAGACTCAAGGGAATTATCCTGATTCATATTAGAATTATTTCCATTTTTCCTCTTGAATAAACCCATGATATCCTCAATTCACTGTTGATTCGGGTTTCAGGTCGTATTTTTTAACTTTACGCCAGAGAGTTGTTCTTCCAATCCCCAATTCCTGAGCGGTTTGAGTATAATTCCAGTTGTTTTCAATCAGGGCATTTTGGATTAGTGATTTCTGGCTGTCATCAAGACGGGCAACCGATTTAGTCTCCATTAATCTTTGTGATAAACGGTTCATCTTCTGGTCAGAGCCGATAAAAACAATATTGTCCATCTCAAGGGAGTCGTTATTGCATAATGCTGCTGCACGACTCAAAGTATTTTCGAGTTCACGGACATTGCCCGGCCAGTTATGCTGAAGCAGGATATCAACTGCTATTCTGGAAATAGACAAAGATTTGCGATGGCTTTCAGCGGCTATTTTTCTCAGGAAATATTCTGTCAGAATTTCGATATCTTCGGCACGCTGGGAGAGATTCGGGACATTAATTACAATGGTTCCGATACGATCAAGAAGGTCGCGGCGGAATTCTTTGGCTGAGATTATTTCCTCAAGATTTTTCGTTGTAGTGCTGATAAACCTGATATCCATTTTTTTCGTGCCGGTATTGGTCTTGATCGAGAAATCTTTAAAAAATGAAATAAGTTTTTCCTGGGTGGTCATAGGGAGGGAATCGATGTTTTTTAGCAAGAGCGTTCCCTTATGAGCCTGTTCCAATAAGCAGACAGTAGAATCAGATGTTTGGTCAGAGCCAAAAAGCTGGTTTTCAAGAAGGTCACCCGGCAAAGCGGAACAATCGATAATCACCAGTTTTTCTCTGCTATGATGAGAGTGATGATGAATCACCCGGGCAATCAGTTCTTTACCGGTTCCGGAATTGCCGGTTATAAGGGTGGGGATATCGGTCGGGGCGATTCCTCTGATTGTCTCTTTTAAAATGATAATTTTCTTGGAGATGCCAACAATATTATCAAAACTATACTGCATTGCTACCTGCTGGCGAAGCAAACTCCGCTCATATCTGTAGGTACGGTATTCGAATGCTTTTTGAATGTGGTGATTTAATGCCTCTCTGGAGATAGGAGTGTTAAGAGTATCAAATAAGCCCTCTTCGCAGATAGTGTCTGTTTTATTTGCTTCATTGTTAATGGCAATAATTTCTGTAAAGGGGGAAAGATTACGGATTTGTTTTACGATTTCAGTTGTTGCAGGCAGGCTTTCATTAATTGAAACCACCGCGACATGAATTTCTTTCATCTTAAGCAGCTCTATTGCCTGATCCATAGTGGAACAACGGAGCCGATTGTATGACTTGCTTTTATTTATTACCGACAGAGTACTTTGTTCCGACTGCTCCAGATCAAGAAAGAGAACATTGATATTATCATTGATGTTATTCATAGATGGCTTTCTCCCGGTAGTTGACGGTAATACTGGTGTCAATACTATTATTATTGGTATTGAAATCGTGTTTTAAGGATACATCTAATTTTACCGCTAGTTTTTCTGTGTCGCTAAGGTCAATATGCCCTAAATGGGTTGAATTTGTCTTTCGTTGAATTTTGGTGGAGATTGTTATTATTACCTTACCCATTTCCTTTTGGTTAAATATTTTAACTGTCGTGCGGCCATTGTTTTGGGATGCTTTGGTGTGGCTTCCCAGGATCGAGTAAATCAAACTCATGTATGATTTTTCCGGTGCGGTTACTAAAGGAAGTTTGGGTTCGGTTTGAAGTTCGATAAAGCCTTTATAATTCTTTCTGGTTGTAAAACAATCAATGGCGTTTTCAGCTTCGTACTGCAAGTTAGTTTCTTTTTTTTCAAGTTCATCAAATGCCGCAACCAGATTCTGCAGTTTTAACCGTCGATCCACGTCCTGGATTTCATCGAGGATTACCCCAATCAGTTTTTTTGATTCGGGTGTATTGGAGTCGGCTTCCAGAATGCTGGCTGCTGTTACAATAGTTGAAATCGGCCCACGCATTCCAGCATTAGCCTCTTCGAATACTTTTCTGACAGGTGTTACCTGTCCTTTTTGGGTAGGGACAATTTTTACAATAGAGAAACTCATATCAGCTGATGAGATATTTTCAAAGTTCATTTTGTAATGGGGGATCATTGATTTCATTTTAGCTGAAGTACTGCTGAATTCGGCTCCGGCCAGGTCTCTGACATTCGATGACAAAAGAGATCCGGCAGCGTTGTTAGCATGAACAATATAGCCGGAAGCTCGGTTGACGATAATTATCGGATTTTCAACTTCCAGTTTTTTTTCAAGGACATATGCTGCTTGCATTGCCGGTTTGACGGATTTTCTGAATAGCTCAACGAGCTGATGGAAGCGGTAGTCCTTTTCTTCTTTCTCGGAAACAAGGTCAAGCCCGAACTGCCCCAGTATCAGATTTTCACCATCGATTGAATCTATAAAGGCGGTTCTGATCCGGTAGATCCTGTTTTCCTCCGAATTCCTGGCCGTATATTTTTGAGAGAAGACTGCATCGTTTTTGCTGTTGCAGCAGGATTGAATTGTCTCTGCCTGGAAAAGCTCAAGCTCTTCGGGATGAAAATATTTATCCCCTTTAATAAGGAAGACCAGGTCATTTTCTGTTGCGAGATTATCCAAAAAATCTTTTTCATTGCCCGTCAACCAGTTGTGCAGCCTGAGATTCAGCAGTAATGAAGAGGCTGCAGCCATAATCCCTTTGCCGGAGATTATATTTTCTTTTTTAAGGTCAAAGGGGATTGGCTCGAGCTCATCCTCAAAATTTGTTTGAGAATTGATTACAACTTCTGGATTTACTATCTGTTTTGATATAAAGAATTCATCCGTGATATCTTTGTTTCGGATTGAATCCTTTTCCAACTGTTTCGTTTCCATATTTACACCTTGTTTCAATTTGGGACATCTACTGTAGATATCGGCCTTCAGGATTGGGACTTTAGGGTTAAAAATCGGATTTTATTAATTTTTAAAAACAGAGTTTTAAATATAAAGGTGACATTGTCAGTTTAATCTTGACTTGGGTAACGGTTTGCCTTACCTTCACTTATGCCGGTAAGAAATGGACAAAACAAACATCTTACTCGCCCTTTGAGGCAGAGAAGATCCTCCCAAAAATCAGACCCTTTAGCTATCGTTCTTTCAAAATTAGCGGGTAGTTTTAACCAGTCGAAAGATGTTGATACTGATGGTGTTAGTCCATATAAACTGATTCAGGATGAGAAGGTGTCGGGCTGATGGCTAAAGTAATCGCCGTAATACCAGCCCGAATGGACTCAAAAAGATTCCCCGGTAAAGTGGCTTTCCTTTATAAGAATAAACCCCTTATTTATTATGTCCATAATGAAATCAGCAAATCCAAAAAGATCGACCGTCTGATCGTAGCCACAAACAGCAAAGAGGTTCAATCCGTTGTTGAAGGATTCGGTGGGGAAGTGATAATAACTTCATCACGCCATCAAACCGGGTCGGATCGGATTGCTGAAGCGATTAAAAAAACCGGCGGTGATATTATTGTTAATATACAGGCTGACAATTTTGGAGTCAAAGCCGGAGTGTTAGATAAGGCGATTACCGAATTTATCAGCAAAAGAAACCTGCAATACGGAACACTGGCATATAAAATAAAAGATGATCAGGAATTGATGGATCCTAATCTGGTTAAAGTTGTTCTATCAGATGAGGATTACGGGTTATGGTTTTCCCGGTATCCGATTCCATATTTAAAAAGCGGGAATAAGAAAAACCAATCAGCTCAACATAGCTTCTACGGACATATCGGGATTTACTTCTACAGAAGACAGGGCTTGATGAAATTTGCCGGATGGAAGCGTTCAAGCTGTGAAAAAGCAGAGTCATTGGAACAGTTGCGGATTATTGAAAATGGAGAGAAGATAAAAGTTTTTAAAACTAAAATGAGTTCTGTTTCGGTTGATGCTCCTGAAGATGTAAAAAAGTTGTCACATATATATGGTTAAAGGTGAGTCATGGCTGAAAAAACAAAATATATTTTCGTAACCGGAGGGGTTGTCTCAGCTTTAGGCAAAGGGATAGCCTCGGCATCGATAGGACTTTTACTCCAGCGGCGCGGGCTTAAGGTTATGAATATGAAACTTGATCCTTATTTGAATGTCGATCCGGGAACAATGAATCCGTTCCAGCATGGTGAGGTCTTCGTTTTGGATGATGGCTCGGAAACCGATCTCGATCTGGGGCACTACGAACGTTTTTTGGATAACAACTTAAGTTCTGATAATAATGTTACTACCGGCCAGATTTACCATACTATTATAACTCGTGAACGTAGAGGGGATTATCTTGGGGCTACGGTCCAGGTAATTCCGCATGTAACGGAAGAAATAAAAAAGCGCATCCGCCGTTTTGATCGTTTGGAAAACAAGCCGGATGTGGTCATAGCGGAAATCGGGGGAACAGTCGGCGATATAGAATCTCTTCCGTTTATGGAAGCTATCCGCCAGATGGGACTTGAAGAAGGTTATGAGAATGTAATGTATATCCATGTCACTCTGGTGCCATATTTATCAGCCGCCGGTGAGTTCAAAACCAAACCGACCCAGCATTCGGTGCGTGAATTACGAACAATCGGTGTTCAACCTAACATACTTCTTTGCCGCTCAGCCCGCCCTATCGATGATGGTTTAAGACAGAAAATAAGCCTCTTTTGTTCGGTACCAACCAAGTCAGTTATTGCCGCCGAAGATGTTTCCACTATATATCAGGTTCCACTTAGATTTCATGAACAGGGTATGGATGATATTGTCTGCAGTCATTTTAGATTGGATCTTCCTCAACCAGAGTTGGATGATTGGGAACAAATGGTTGAAAAAATTAACTTACCCAAAAATAAAATTAAGATTGCCATATGCGGTAAATACGTTAATCTCAGGGATGCTTATAAATCTATTATTGAAGCTTTTATTCACGGAGGGGTGTACAGCGAAGCTGAAGTTAATCTGATATGGGTCAGTTCCGAAGATATCAAACAAAATGGAGCTGAAAAATTTCTGTATGATATTGACGGGCTTTTAATCCCCGGCGGTTTTGGCGAACGGGGGGTTGAAGGAAAAATTGAAGCTATCCGTTATGTTCGCGAGAATAATATACCCTTCTTTGGTATTTGTCTGGGGATGCAATGCGCTGTTATCGAGTTTGCCCGAAATATGTGCAATCTTCCCGATGCCCACAGCTATGAATTCTATAAGGAAGGATTAAAGCACCCGGTTATACATCTTATGGCCGATCAGGAGGGGGTCAGCGAATTGGGCGGGACAATGCGGCTGGGAGCTTACCCATGTGTTTTGGAAAATAATACTCTTGCGGCAAAAGTGTACGAAACCAATGAGATTTCGGAACGCCATCGTCATCGCTATGAACTTAATAATGTTTACCGTGATATGCTGGTCGAACATGGTCTTGTGCTTAGTGGACTTTCACCTGATGGAAGATTAGTGGAAATTGTTGAGATTCCCTCGCACCGATGGTTTATAGGAGTGCAGTTTCATCCTGAATTAAAATCACGCCCGACTCGGCCGCATCCGCTGTTCAGGGATTTTGTAAAAGCATCGGTTGAGTATCATCTGGAAAAAAACGATGAAAAAAAAACTGAATCGGTGAAAGTCGAAGACCTGACCGGAAGTGCACAGTAACTTTGTGGTAAATGGATAAATTTTTATTAATATCGTTCACTTCACTTTTAATAATTATTGCCTGCAATAAAGAAAAGCCTACCCAGAATACTTCTGAGTTTTTTGCCGGGGAATTGGTGTTTAAAAGGGTTGATGAAGTTTTTGAACGAACCGATTTTGTCAACCTCTCCATAACCGGCAGTTCTTATGATCTCAACCATGTCGTGAATGAAAGTAACCTCTGCAATTCCTATGGTTCCCAAAACGGTTTCGGTACCAATAAACTGATCTTATCACCCGATACTACATTTCATGGAACTAATTGTGATAATACGCGCATCCCACGAGGTGAATTTGTTGCTGTCTTTAGGGGGGACAGCTTAATACTGGGACCGAAGGTTGTTACTCTGTATATTGATTTAGGTGAGAACAACACCCGACAGGAAATATGGAGCTATCATTTTAAGCTGGTCGAGGAATAGTGTTACATCAACAAGCCTTGCCTATAGTTATTTAAATATACAAACCACATTAAAACT
>JBDRQG010000321.1:0-9498 GCA_043826475.1 bacterium | reverse complement strand
ATCAGAGGATCATCCCTGGAAGAATTCAATTAAAAAGAAGTATCTATATGAAAGAATTGGAAAACATTAACAAAAAACCGGACATTTCTATTTTGTTAAAAACAGGACATTTCTATTTTGGCTTGACACGGATATGTAAGTCCGGTTGACTTTGAAGATAGAAAAACATATGCTAATTAAAGTGTCCATTAAAATAGGGGAACCTCTTTTTATATCAAAACGATTGCTTACAAACCCCTGAAGCCGGGCTTCAAGTTTTTTAAGAGCGCGTTTATGGAGAGCCTCAAGCTTATATATAACCCGGCCGGTCTGGGTGGAAATTTCCTGATAGCTTTTTCCCATATAGTAGAATTGTATTATAAATTCCTGCTCATTAGCATTTAATTTTTTTAATGCTGATGATACTGCTTCCTTTATTTGTTCATCCGGTTTTTCAAAAGCAGAATTTTGAAATCCCTGCTTAAGAGGGTCCCGCCCCAGATCCACAATCCAGTTTTGATAAACTACGCGGCTGTTTGACATGTTTATTCCTTTTTTTATCAAATAAGATAGGATGACATGCTAATCTGTCGATAATTATCGAGTCACTTCCAACATGTAGGAAATATCAAAATTATTTGTTACTTTTTTTCTGAATCACAAATTCAATTAAAATTCACCACCTTTTAATAGATTATTTGTAGATAATAACTTATATTGTGTAGCCAATTTGATTTGTTTAAAGAGATATGGCAAAAATGGCGATAGAGATATTAAGTAACTTATTTAAGTATTTCAAATTTGTGACATAATATGATACCTGAATCTGACTCAACCGAACGAATTCCAATTTACGAAGCCGACCCGATCCCAAAAGATCATGTCTGGAATTTTAAGGCGGTTACCAATAATCTTGATTTTAAAGCCAACGCCATGACTTATCTTTCTTTGTTTGTCCTGGTAATTTTATATCCCGGTATATCTCTTGGTTTTAATGAAGATCCAACCCAACTTTTAAAAAGCCTCGATAAGGAAATGCTTAATGTCCTGCTGATTTTTACCATTGTCATGCAATGGGGTATATTTATTCTCCTTTTTTTATCAGTCTTTATTGAAAGAACCGGACTTTCGGGACTTGGCTTTAAAAAAATCAGAATGGTTGATTTTGCCTGGGCAATTGCTTTTCTGGCAGCTTCAAATTTAATCCTTGCAGGATTAGCCTGGGTTCTGGCTAAGTTTGGTCTGCCCATGTTAGGCGAAGTTGCCCTTTTGATTCCAACCGAGACAACCGGAAGAATTATCTGGGTTGCCGTATCATTTACCGCCGGTTTCTGCGAAGAGACCGCCTTCAGGGGGTACCTGATGACCCGTCTGAGAATAACAGGCAAATTCAAAAGCTGGATTATTCCGGTTATCGTCTCATCACTGGCTTTTGGAGCCTGCCATGCTTATCAGGGCATCCCGGGACTTATTGTAATTACCGTCTATGGAGCCCTTTTTGCCCTGTTATATATTAGAACCGGTCGAATCTGGCCCTGTATTATTGCCCACTTTTTTCAGGATTTCAGCGCCCTTTTTATCCCCCAATAACAGACATAGCCTGATTCTAACTTTTTATTAACCTTTGGCTTAATTAAGCAATCAGAATACTAATTACCTAAAAATTAGATATGAGAAAAATCAACGATATCACCCAAATTGTTGAAACAATATAAGTTGGAAACATTTTCCGGGTTTATACGTACTTGAAGTAGAGGAGCACAGTAAGGAAAACTGTGTTTAATATGGTTTGTGAAGGGATTGTAAGAGGGTAAAAGTATGCTTGTTTTAACGTCCTTCGGGTACTACTATTGTGAATATTGGATTGACCTTGAAGGCCCTTGGGATATAGACTAATAAGGTAAGGTGATCAGGTCTTGAAGAAGACAAGATTAAAATTTACAGGTTCCTTAAGCATCTTTGCATTTTGCATCGCTGTTTTTGTATATTCGAGTCATGGGCAGTCGCCTGTTCCGACAGTTGAAGAACTAGAAGACCAGCATCATTTGATTATAAGTAAGGAAGCCATGCAGATTGCTGAGGAGTATGCGGATATTCTCAAAGAACTACAGGAACTGACTTTAGATTACAGCCGTACATTTTCAAAAATTAGATATGAATCATCATTACCTCAGTTAGAAGAACTAAATTCACTTATTGTCAAATTAGCCAATGGGGAATATCTGGAGGATATAGATCGTCTCACTAATGATTTAGACGATGTTCGCGCTAAACTGAGAGAGCAGGAACTAAAGACCAAAGAAAAAGCAAAATATTTTGATGAGGATAAAAGAAAAGAGACTTTGAAGGCTTTAAAATTATCACAAAGCCTGCGCCGAGATCTGGAATCTTTTGATATAATATTAAATGAAGATATTAATTTCAGACTTCAGAATTTAAAGACACTCACCAATGAAATCCAAATCTGCCTGAATCAAATTTCTCTTGAAGAATTAGACATCTATCTCGAAAATTTCACGAAATACATTAAGATAATCGGTGATAGTGTTAATAATATATACATACAAAATTATGATGGTGATTCTCTGATCTTTGTTGTACCGGAAGTACCTGATGTACCAGAAGTATCTGATAACGATGCAGAGGAAGCACCAGCCCCTGTACCACCGGTAGAAATAAAACCATATAGCTATTTCTATCTGCAGAAATCAGGACAATCAATTGCCACTAAAGAATTCACTGACAGCTTGAAAGTTAAATCCTCAAGAGTTCCCATTTACATTAATAACCCTACCGGGAATCTGCAAATAACAGGCTGGAACAAAAAATTTATTTATGTCAACTCTGTCCTTGAAGTAACCTCGACATCGGAGAATGAGGCTAGTTATGTTACGAATAATACTAATCTTAAGTTTGTGTCCGACAACTCCGGGGTTGTTATCGAAATTCAAATACCCAAAATTAAGAACTCGCAGACTTCGATCAATAATTACGAACTCGAAATAAAAGTCCCCCGAGACAATCCTCTTATTGGCAATAGTTCATACGGCTCCGTCAGCCTGGAAAATCTTGAAAATAAAATAACATTTAAATCAACCAAGTCCGATGTCTATATCGGTAGCATCATCGGCGATATAAACATAACAAACGATGGTGGTCCGCTTGACATCGAAGAAGTTGAGGGCCTGATAGAAGTAAAAAATAATTTTTCTCCGATATCACTTACCCAGTGCATCGGGGATATCAAGGCTCAAAATACGTTTGCAGCTGTTAAAGTTACTGAGTGTGAGGGTGATATTGAGATTAACAACAGCGGCCCTATCAATTTATCTGACAACAATGGAAATGTTATAATTGCCAATACCAAAGGCTTTATTGATATACAAAAGCACAACGGTGATATAACCGCAAAAAATTCATACGAGCCCCTTATTCTTGATGACATCGATGGTGCTGTAAATGTCATCAACCAGCGTGGTATTATCAAAGCACAATACATAACCGGCACTTTTAAAGCAGTTAATGAATATGCCCCGATTTTCGCCTACCATAACGAAGGGTTGCTTGATTTAAACAATACTCGGGGATTGATTGATGTCATCTGGGCTGATGGCGATGAAGGAGCTTCGACTATAACTTCTCAATTTGGAGAAGTTAAACTGGCAATGGATGAATATATTGATCTTAACTTTAAAGCTAAAATGATCAATGGAAAAATTATCAGTGTATTCCCAATAAAGATCAAATCAACCGGAACCACCCAGGAAGGGGAATATATTTTTGGTGATGGGGGACCTACTTTAACGGTCAACGGAACAAACTCAACTATAACTCTCAACAAAGCTCATTAAGTGGGCTCAGCCCTGTTTATTCTAAGATATTTTTTATAATCCCTAAAATCAACTCGCGGTCGGCGTAGAAACTTTCTCCAGTATTTCAGCCTGCTCTTTAATCTTCTTTTCAATATCAATAATAACAGCATCATCAAAATAAACTTTGGTTTCAAAACGGACCAGATTGGTCAGTTCATCCATAACTGTCCTGATGGTATTGACCGCATTAATGACAACATCGAGTGATTCATAAGCCCGGTCGTCCTGATCGATCAACCGTCCATTTTCAATATCGACTTTCATCAATTGCGTCCGTCCGATAATAGTGCCAACGGCATTATTGACATAATGATTAAAAGTGCCGGTAACCGCCTTTAATGTTTTTAGAGCCGCTTTTTCAAGTTCGGCTTTGGCTACTTCATGCTTAAGGGAATGGTTTTTTCGAGATAACTTTTCCACCGTCAGGAATTGGGAATATAACATATAATTGGCTTCAGAAAGCATTTCGACTGGTGAACCAATATTTATTTCAAGGAATTCCGCTTCCTTTATAGTCAGATCAGGAAGAGTCTCTTTTATCTTAAGATAAGCCTCTTCTTTTAATTCCAGAGATTTGCAAAGAGAATCGGTATATTCTATGTTATCGGGCAGATTTGATTTAATCGGGATCAATGTAAATGGAGCAATCAAATTGGCTAACGCCACAATTTCGGACAAACCGGGTTTGTTTTTATTTTCTGACTTATATATACCATGATGAGACCCGATTGCAGATGATATAATTTCCGGAAGATTCCACTGCTGTAATAGAAATTGCCCGACCCGGGCATGGTTGGTTCCCCATACATTCTCTTCAAGAGTTTCAAGCTTTTCACCCATGGAGGCTTCTTTCCAGATTTTATTGTATTTATCAGGGAATGAACTCTCCAGAATCAATACTCCGATGTCATGCAGTAAGCCACCGATGAAAGCCTCTTCAGGATAGCCTATTTTAACTGTCTCGGCAATTCTCCGTGCTGAAATTGCCACACATAACGAATGGCGCCAGAACCGGGTCCGGTCAACCGAAGATGCCCACTTGCCGGTCATATCATAAACTGAAGAGGACAGGGCCAGAGCGGTGATTACTTTGGAACCCAAAGTCATAACCGCCTGACTCATAGAGCCAACTTTGTTGGGCATCCCAAAATATGGACTGTTAGCCATTCGTAAAACTTTAGCCGTCATAGCTGGATCATGCAGAAGAACATCAGCCAGATCATTCACTGAGGAATTCTGATCCCGGCTGACTCTTAAAACTTCCGCAAGCGTCTGAGGCAGCGAGGCTAGTTCCTTGTGCTCTTTAAACAGATTTTCGTGAAACTCTTTTATAATAAATCTCCTTTTTGTATGATATCGGCTGATTATGAGATTTATTTTAACGAATGAATGAGATGAATATTAATCTGTTATTTTCTTCAACAGGCGGGCTACCCGACTACTATGCTTTTTTTTCTGGCAGCTTGTCAGTTCGTGATAATTGTATGCCTTTTGAGCACATTTCAGCGCATGGTGATAGTCTTTTTTCATGTGCTCAAGATACATGGCCATTTCTATGTTGGCCTGCATCCCCTGTCTGGAATTTGATGATTTCATTTTTTCCCAGATAGAAACAGCTTTTTCAAATTCACCTGTCTTTTTGTAAATCTGCGCATTAAAAAGTAAAATATCATCAGCGAGACTATCAAGGCTTTGTTCAGTAATACGATTATTAATATCCAAAGATTGATTATGATCTTTTCGCCGGATATGAATCTTTGAAAGAGAATGCAAATCATCGATAGAATCCAGATTCTTTCCGTTCTCCTGAAAGATAGATGCAATTCTTTCCATTATAAAAGCCAGGCTCAGGATATCGAGGCGGTTATGCTCCATTACTGCGGCCATATTCTTCAGGTTCTCTTCGTTGAGCCACTCAAAATAAACCGACGGGACTAGATAACCGGGAATATCATCCTCGCGATAAAACGAAAATATTTCCCTCTCGACGTTGGTCAGAGAACAGTCGCCCAGACGCCTTTTATAGAGCCGCCTAACCGAATGCAGAAGATCAATATGCTGGTCATGCTTAATCTCTTTTGCTACCCGATTGAGGATTAATCTGTCGCGCAATATAGGCAAATCAAAAGCCGCCCCGTTGTAAGAAACAATTGTTGAGCTATCGCTGAATTCACCGGAGAGATCTTCGAGCATGGCGGTTTCATCGGAGTAATCAGGAATAATATACTGGCGAACTTCAAAACCGCCATCAATAAATGATCCGACTCCTATAAGAAAGGGAACCGTCCCTGTCCCGCCTAATCCGGTTGTCTCCGTATCAAAAAACCTGAGGCTTAGCCTCTCTATTTTGCTATTTTCATTATTGGTTGTAAAAGCGGAAATATGATACTTTTCTGTTTCTAAGATATTATTTAGCGGCGAATTTCCATGATGGTAAGAAAAGTCATAAAGGGTTTTAACAAGGCAGTAGCTTCCGGCGAAATTACTGACAATTTCACCCCCCAACTGGGTAGCTATTTTATTGTATCTTTGGGGAAGTGATGTTTTTTTGGATGTATCTTTTTCAGCAATTAAGTCTTTAACCCGGGCAAGCCTGTTCTGAATATTACTCATCACTTTTTTTTATGGTCTTTAGCGCCGATTGAATTTTCAAAAGGGTAAAGCGATCACTATTATTTTCAAGCAGCTTGTTATGCAAATCGCAGAGATCCTCCGGATCAGCATTTATTATAGCTACAGCAGCATGAGCCCGTCTTTCGGCAATAGGGGAATTCAATGCCTGATAAGATAAAATCTCAATAGCGGGATCGGTTTTAATCTCTCTTAAAACATCACAACAAAGGTTCCCGACCATAACTCTCTGGGAATTGATAGAATCAGCTGCTACCAAAATAACTTTCTGCGTGTCTAATTTTAAGAGGGAATTAACCGCTTCCAAACGAGCGCCATAAAAATCATCAGCAAAACAATTTATAAGATCGGGGATAGCTTCATTAATAGCAAGTTGTCCGCAGGAGACTACTGCCGCTTTACGAACCTGTCCCAATGTATCAGCTAACGTCTGCATTACTATCTCATTTGCTCTGGTATCACCGATTTTACCTAACGCTTCAACAGCCTGATCCCGCACTTGCCAATCCCTGTGACTACAGACATCAATCAATGGCGGTACCGAGGAACTGTCCTTTATATCCCCTAACGCCCAGCATATTCGACCGACAATCAAATCCTCGGATCGGTTAAGCGAGTTTACTAAATAGGGAACAGCTTCGCTTCCGATCCTCTGAAGAACCCAAATAACCGTCAACCTCTCGCGAGCTGATTTGGTGCTTAATTTCTCCACCAGCCATGGAACCGCCGGTGCGCCAAGAGCCGCTATCGAATCCATCGCCGGTTCCGTTAAATCACGATAACGGAGTTCTCCTGATGAGGCAATCACAAATAGCGAGTCTATTTTCTTTTCTAATCCGGATTGGGTGGCAGCTTCTGACGTTACTATAAAAGTAATAAGAGCCAATACAATACATAATTTAATAGTAGATCTAATCATTACTGATCTCCGGTTTTTGTGCTGTCAGGCGGGTAAAGCTCGATATCCATTCCTCCCCCCCATTTGGAGGGAGTTTTCCAGTAATAATTATTATCACCATAGCCGGTATATTGATCGGTTCCGCCCAAATCAATAAAAAGGCCAATTGACCCGAATGATCGCCTGGGGTTGCCGTAGCCATGGGTATTGGTTTTTGTCTTAACAAAATAATGATCATCTCCTTCATTGTCGATCAGAGCCCCAATTCCGTTGGCTGAACCAGCCGCTTGGGAGAGGTCAAAGGCGGTATAGGTGTCGTCACCATGGCGATCAAGAAGGATACCACAGGAATAATCATGACCACAACCCTGCATCAGCCCTTTTCCAAAATAGACATCGTCACCGTAGTCATCGACTAGAATTCCAAGAGACATATGCGTGGCTGCCCCTTGGGCATACTGGTAGGACTGGTAATTATCATTACCGGAAGAATCATAGATTATCCCCAGGGACCACCAGTAGCTGGTTCCCTGAGCAAAAATATCGGAGTAATAGCTGTCGTTGCCACTGAGATCGACTATAACCCCTATACCTCCGGAGGCATAGGGCCTGAGTCCATAACCGAATCCCTGCGACAATGAGAGGTAATGTTCATCGTAACGAAGAACATCTTTATATTTACCGCCGGCATAATAACTATCAGAGCCTTTGATATCATAAATAGCACCCATCCCCTCGATAAACCCAAATCCCTGTGAATATAGAGCGGCATTGTAAATATCCCGGCCATCCTCATCGATCAACAACCCCATCCCGAATGTACCTGCCCCCTGAACATGAGTGTCGCCATCGTAACGGTCATCACCGAGAGCATCGTATAATATGCCAAACCCGAAATATCCTGATCCTAATCCGAATGACTGGGCGTCGTAGCGGTCGTTCCCTTCAAAATCCAGAAGGATTCCCACTGAAAGACATCCCGATCCGAGAGCAAAATCACTTTCAGCTTTGTAAGTATCATCTCCACTCAAATCGATAATGATTACTCCATGCGGTTTTTCAGGATTATAATCAAGGTGGTAAACATCATCCCCGCCGAAATCAAGAATGAAACTGTAATCCCCTTCGTAATAGTCGTTGCCTGTTCCCCCAATTTTCCATCCCGGCTGCATGCCCAGATATTGCTCGGCAGTGGCCTGATCCGGCATAAAACCGGTATTGGTCATAATCTTTTCAACCGACTTGCCGTTTTCAATTTCCTTTTGTATCTGCCTGATTCCCACCATCAATTGCTGCAGGCAGTCGATACCGGCTTTGACAATCGGGTCCTCATCGATCCAGTCGCCAAAAGCGGCAAATTCTTCGGTGTAGCCCTCTTCAACATTTTCAAGAGAATCACTCTCTTCTATAGAGAAAAATTCTTCCTCTTCATGAACAACAACCAACTCCTTAAATTCATTGATTAAAAATTTACGCTGGGACTGGAGCATATAATAGAGCATAGTGTCAGTTGAATTGGGGAATACCGTCTCAAGATATACTGATGCTTGGGTCAGGAGTTGATTGAGGTCAAAATCAGTATAATAGAGATTATAATGCTGCTTGATTTCATTTACATCAGGACTATATGCTCCCTTTCTTATCGTCTGGCCATCATCCTTCAAATCCTGATACAAAATACTTGCGAGAACTTCAGGCTGACGAGAGACATAGGCCTTTTTTATCGCCTGAGCATAGTCGATCATCCCAATTGGATTTTCCATAATATTAGCGACAATTTCCAGCCGGAAAGAATCGAGTTCGGTATAATCATTGCGGAAGCTGATATCCGAAGGCTTCAGGTTGAGATATTCATACAGATGATTAAGTCCGAATTGTTCCGGTGGAACCGAGTCGGCCTTATTGACCGGATCAGTTATTTGTGCATGAGTGGCACAAGCTGTAATTAAAATAATACAAATAACAAAATATTTTATTTTCATCATCACAAAATAAGGCAATGATTGAATTTTAAATCAACAAATATTAATCAAAGGTAGTGGAATATGGCGGGTCTGTAAACAGACCCACCCTACTTAAGATTTATTTCGTAGGGTGGATCCGCTTGCGGATCCGCCA
>JBDRQG010000320.1:0-7655 GCA_043826475.1 bacterium | reverse complement strand
ATAATTGAGCGTTTCCCTAATATCTATCAGCAATGCCTCAATCGCGGTTTTGATATTACCGAACGCCCGGTTCCGGTTGTCCCCGCAGCCCATTACTCTTGTGGCGGCGTTTTATCAAACATTAATGGTCAAACCGTACTGCCGGGATTGTATGTTGCCGGTGAAGTGGCTATGACTGGGATGCATGGCGCTAACAGACTGGCATCAAACTCCCTTCTTGAAGCGGTTGTGATGGCTAAGCAAGCCTCTGTTGTCTCATCTGAATTTGCTAAAGTAGTTGATATCTCTTCAATGAAACCAATGATCGATGGGTTAGCATCTACTTTAAAAGCTCCCTCGGAAAAAGTCCTTTTGGCTCACGATCGCAGGCAATTGAACAGGGTCATGTCAGATTTTGTAGGTATCGTCCGTGATGTCGAATTGTTGAATGTGGCCCTTGAAAAAGTACAACAAATTAAATCTGCAATCGAAGAATATTATTATGCTACTCCAGCCACTTATGATGTGGTGGAGTTGCGCAACCTGGCAACAGTTGCAGATTTGATTATCAGATCGGCTCTGATGCGGAAAGAATCCCGCGGCCTGCATTATGTTGAAGAATTTCCCAACAAAAATGATGCCTATCTAAAAAATACCGTAATTCCGGGATTTAGAAATAAAGGATTATAATGGCTCCTCATAACGAAATGATCATTATTATCGATTTCGGTTCTCAATATACACAGTTGATTGCCCGAAAGATTCGTGAAGCTCACGTTTATTGTGAAATTGTTCCCTGCACAGCTGATTTGAACCAGTATGAAATCGATACGGTAAAAGGATATGTCCTTTCAGGGGGGCCGTCATCATTAAGCGCCGAGGATTCCCCGCGTCTTAACAAAACATTTTATGATACAACCAAACCAATTCTGGGTATCTGCTATGGTATGCAATTAATCGCCGAGCAGTTTAACGGAATACTTGAAGCATCACAGACAAGGGAGTATGGTCGGGCAAAATTCACTGTTAAGAATGATAAGACAATACTTGCTGGTATTCCTCAGAACTCGATAGTCTGGATGTCGCATGGGGATTCGATAACAAAGATGCCGGAAGGGTTTACCCAATCGGGCTCTTCGGATACTTTAGAAATGGCTGCTATTGAGAATAATGAACGTAAAATTTATGGCATTCAATTTCACCCGGAAGTACACCACACCGAAGAAGGGCGTAATATTTTAAGGAATTTCCTCTTTGAGATTTGCAAAGTAAAAGGGGACTGGACCACTGAAGCCTTCGTGGAAATGGCCATCAGGCGAATCAAAGAACAGGTAGGGGATAAAAAAGTTGTGTTGGGCATATCAGGCGGAGTTGATTCAACTGTTGCCGCTGTTTTGCTTTCAAAGGCGATTGGGGATAAACTTCATGCTGTCTTTGTCAATAATGGCCTACTCCGTAAAAACGAATTTGAGGAAGTGGTCAGTATGCTCAAAACCCTCAACCTGAATCTGCATCCGGTTGATGTCTCCCAGGTATTTATAAACCGGTTGGAAGGGGTAACTGATCCTGAGAAGAAGAGAAAGATAATCGGCAGTACATTTATAGATGTATTTGAGGCGGAAGCACAGAAAATAGGGGATATAGAATTTCTTGCTCAGGGAACTTTGTATCCCGATGTTATTGAATCAGTCTCTTTTAAAGGACCATCTGTGACAATTAAGTCTCATCATAATGTCGGTGGCTTAAAAGATCGGATGAAATTAAAACTGGTCGAACCACTTAGAGAGCTTTTTAAAGATGAAGTGCGTGAAACGGGAAGACTTCTCGGTTTATCAGACCAGTTCATACGCCGCCATCCTTTCCCCGGCCCCGGACTGGCTGTTCGTATTTTGGGTGAAGTGACAAAAGACCAGTGTGATCTTCTCCGTGAAGTAGATGCTATTTTTATTGATGAACTCCATAAAAACAATATTTATGATGACATCTGGCAGGCCTTTGCAGTTCTCCTCCCGATTAAGGCGGTGGGCGTGATGGGGGATGAACGGACTTATGAGCATGTAGTAGCTCTCCGAGGCGTGACTTCAGTTGACGGTATGACTGCTGATTGGGCAAAAATCGACTATGATATTTTAGCCCAGATTTCAAACCGAATTATCCGCAACGTTAAAGGTATTAACCGGGTTGTTTATGATATCTCCTCCAAACCTCCGGCCACTATCGAGTGGGAGTAAGGGATATTGCCCCGCTTATTTTCACTAGCTTTGCGTATCAGGTTGTAAGAGACAGAATTATTAAAAGCATATGAGAATTGTTAAAATGTTTATCTGGCCGATAGTTTTAATATCACTACTATTTATATTTTCAGGGGTTTATCTCTATTTTACCCAGCATAAAATGGTATTTTTCCCGGGTAAAAATTTGGTTATGACTCCCGATGAAATCGGCCTGCAATATGAAGACTTGTATATTCAATCGGGGGATAATGAAAAAATTAACGCCTGGTACTTCCCTTACAAGGGTTCAATTGAAATACCAGATAGAAAAGTAGTTTTATTTTGTCATGGAAACGCCGGTAATATTTCTCATAGAATTGAAACCGTGGAATATATTCTTGAACTGGGCGCTAATATCATGCTCTTTGACTATCGCGGTTTTGGTAAGTCCGAGGGTTCCCCCGGCGAGGAGGAAGTTTATCAGGATGCCTTGGTTTGCTATAACTGGTTGATTAATGAAAAGGGATTTACTCCGGATCAGGTCATCATATTTGGAAGATCATTAGGCGGAGCGGTTGCTGTTGATCTGGCCAGTAAAGTTGCCTGTAGCGGTGTTATTGTCGAATCATCGTTTACATCCGCCAAAGCGATGGCCAAAGAGATATTCCCGATCTTTCCCATTAATTTGATTTTGAAATACAAACTTAATTCAATAGATAAGATTGGCCATATAAAATGTCCGGTTTTAGTTACGCATTCAACAGAAGATGATATTATTCAGTATAAAATGGGTGAGGATTTATTTAATGCTGCCGAAGAACCGAAAAAATTTGTAAAACTTAGCGGCAGGCATAATGAAAGATATTACTATTTGGATAGCACTTATCGAAGCACGCTGATAGAAATGATAAGCGGTAATTATTCAAATTGGTAAATAGATTGACAAATACAGGATTGAGGCCTATTTTCCCCGAGAAATATTAAAGAAGGTACTCTTTGGCATTAATTGACAGCAAACAGCTCAACGAATATACCCAGCCGGTCAAAGCTGATCTTGATGACTTTGATCAAAAGCTGCATGATAATCTCCGCGGTGATTCCCCGCTGATAACGTCTATTGCCCAGCATCTGCTGCGCACCAAGGGTAAAAGAATCCGCCCGGCCTTTTTATTCCTCTCATCCAGAGCAGCCAATAACTTTACAGAACATACCGTTGACTGTTCTCTGGCGATTGAACTGATCCATACCGCTACTCTTCTTCATGACGATGTCGTTGATGAATCGATGCTCAGAAGAGGACAGGAGACGGTTAATTCCCAATGGACCAATCTTATTTCGGTTTTAATGGGTGACTATCTTTTTGCCAAAGCATTCAGGATTATGGTTGAACCGGAATCGGTCGAGCTTATGCGGGCTATTGCCCGGGCAACCGAAAGAGTATCAGTCGGAGAACTTCGCCAAATTGAGGAGACCGGAAATTATTCTCTTTCCGAAGAGGAATATCTGACAATAATTGCCGATAAAACCGCTTCTCTGTTTAATGTCTCCTGCGAAGTAGGCCCAATTTTGGGAAATAGTGGCAAGCGTGAAAGACAAAAATTTGCTCAGTTTGGTGAAAAAATTGGTATCGCTTTTCAAATAGCTGATGACCTTCTTGATTTTACCGGTGATCCGGCTATAACGGGAAAAGAACCGGGCAATGATGTCATCACCGGAAAAGTTACTTTGCCCCTTATTTATGCCTTGAAAAAAGTAGGGAAAGAGGCGCAAAAAGAAATTATCTCGTATTTGCAGGATAACAAAGAATCGATTAATTTTGAAAAAATATATAAATTTGTCCGAGAGAACGGCGGGATTGAATATGCTTACCAGCGGGCTCATCAGATTGGTGAAGAGGGTCTGGAGGCGGTATCATCATTGGAAATCTCCGAATATCGGGATTGCCTCGTAAATATGGTTCAATTTACTATCGCCCGGGCTACCTAATCAATTTTTCACTGGCTTATATTGATATATTTTCATTATTTCTCCCTGAACATTTAATTACTGGAAATGTATAACAGACAATATGCTTGGAATAAGAAATCTCTCAATTGAACTTTTATCCGGATCACCGGTATTAACCTTTTTGGCTTTTCTAACCCTGGCGGCATTAGCAGTATATCTATATTACAAAACCAATCCCCCCTTACCAAATTATATCCGCATCATTCTTGGCGCTCTGAGAATTATTGCTCTGATTGCTCTATTTCTGGCTCTTTTACAACCGATACTCAGTTTTACCAAAGAATATACCCGCCCCAAAAAAGTAAGTCTTATGCTGGATCGATCATTGAGTATGGATAGAGTCGAGTCGGGCTTGTCCCGCACAGCGAGAATGGATTCTCTCTTATCAACCAATTCGATCGATTATCTTAAAGAAGTTGTTGATCTTTCAACATATTATATTGGCGATAATATAACCCCAAATGCAGCTGAAATTCAGCCTGACAAAACATCACTCGGTGAGGCCTTTTATAGTCTGCAGCGCATGCAGGCGGTTGAACCAGACGATTACTGGATTTTATGCTCTGACGGCAACTCGAATTCCGGAAGGGACATGAGCAGTGTCGCCCGAAATTTGCAAACACCGATTATAACCATTGATATGTCCGGAGGACTAAACGGTTTTGATGTTGGAATTGATAATGTTGATTTCAATCCAATTGTATTTGTCGGACGGCAGACGGAAGTAAAAGTGAAACTCGCCTGGCATGAAGCCCGTGGGAAGAATATCGAAGTATCTCTGCTCGATTCAAATATGACACTAGATAAAGAGTCCTTTCCAATCAGCCAGGATGAAGGCTTCGGTGAAGTCACTTTAAAATATATTCCAACCGAACCGGGGCAGAAGCTGCTTAATATCTCAATTCCTGAACTGGCGGGTGAAGAAACAAGCGGCAATAATCAAAAATCTTTTTCTACCAAAGTATTGAAGAGCAAACTATTGGTTTTAATTGCGGTCGATAATCCCGATTATGAAATCGGTTTCCTGAAAAGATTCTATGACCAGTCGGATAAATATGATGTTGATCTGATTGTGACCGGCAGCAAAGCGGGCAATCTCTCAGGACAGTTCCCTTCGCGCCAAACCGAACTCAATAAATATGACCTCGTTGTTCTCTATGATCCCGATCCGGCAAAACTTGAACCAAAAAAAGATATCATCAAATCCTATTTGAGCGAAAAAGGTGGTGCTCTATGGGTAATTATGGGTAAGCAATTTGCCGAAAGAGGTCCGGTTAAGTGGCTTAATGATCTCCTCCCGTTTTATCAATCCAATCGGGAAGAGATACATTACCTTGATTATCACGGCGAGCCTATCGAAGAACAGCTTTTCCACCCTGCCGTAAGGCTTGCTGAGAGTATGTCGGCTATTCGAGATGCATGGGCGACTTTACCTCCGTATAATTCATTAGTAGCCTGCGATGTTGAAAATCCAGAAACTGTTATTCTGGTCAGATCCTCTTTAAAAACTTATAAAGGACAATTGCCTGTTTTAGGCTACCGCCATTTCGGTCCCGGGAAATTATTAGCCCAGACAGGGCTGCCATTCTGGCCCTGGGGTTTCATCAATCTTGGCTTCGGTGAGGATAACCTGGTTTATAACCGTTATGTTGAAGGGATCACAAGCTGGCTTACGGTCTCTGATGATCTGGCGCCGGTTCGCATTGTCCCCGATAAAGAGGTTTTCACCCGGGGAGAAAATATTCGCTTCGAAGGTTTTGCTTATGATCCCGGATTCAGGCCCCTTACCGATGTGACCGGGATGGTTCGCTTACGCGGAGGGGAAAAATCAGAATCGTTTGAAATGGATTTGATAAAGACTTCCGAAGGGAAATACCAGGCTCAATTTGAGAATCTGACGCCGGGGAAATATACTTACGAAGCGACTATTGACAAAGATGGCCGCAATCTAAAAACTGAGCAGGGGACTATTTTAATCGAATCATTCTCTCTCGAAGAATTCAATCAGAGCGGGAACCCGGCTGGTTTGAATGTTGTCGCCAGTCTTTCCGGGGGAAGTTATTTCACCTATCAGGATTTTGATAAGGCCGTTAATGCGATTGACACTTCGATGGTACATTTAACTTCCGATGAAGAATTTTCGTTCTGGAATAAATTCTGGCTCTTACTAATTATGGTTGTGGCTTTGTCGCTTGAATGGCTTTTAAGAAAAGCGAATCAGTTGGTCTGATTTTATAAACTATTCCGGATTCATGAGATCTTTTTTGTAAAATGCGATTACTTCCTTAAGATCAATTTTTTCGTTTAAAGCAATCTTCTCTTCGCTTAAATCAGTAACACACTTCTGCATCTTCTTGGCAGATTTAATTATGTTTAGAAGATATTGTTTTTGGTCATCGCTCAACTGTCCACATTCTTCAAACAAAAACTCGGCATATCCCAAAATCACCGCCAAAGGGTTGTTTAATTCATGATTCATAGTAAGACAATGGCTTATATATGGTTTCAGGCTTTTGTAAAGCTCAAGCTCTTCTTCGAGAGTTAAATCATGTTCTAATGCTGTTTTAGTCGTTTCTGACATCTTCCACCAAATGTGATTGTAACTTATAACTTCTATTATATTTTATCGGTTTTTAGCCGTATTTCCTTACTTTGAATATTGCCTGTTGCGACAATGTTAATGTATATTTGTCACAGTTGAAACTTGCAGAAAGAGGAGGTTATGAAATTAGCAGTTATTGGTGCCGGACTGATGGGGCGTGCCGCCCTGTTTGATTTTGGCCGTATTGAAGAAGTAGAAAAAGTCGGCATTTATGACATAGATGAAGATTTGGCAGCACAAATCGGAAAAACCTATGGCAACGACAAGCAAGTCACTGGAAAACTTGATGCCAGTGATGAAGATGCCGCTGCTGAAATATTATCCGAATACGATGCCGCTATCTCATGTGTCACCTACAAATATAACCCCGGTTTGACCAAAGCGGCTATCAAAGCCAAATGCCATCTGGTTGATCTGGGAGGTAATAACGACACCGTTAAATCCCAGTTGGAGATGAATGATGAAGCCGAAGAGGCTGGTGTAATAATTGTTCCAGACTGCGGGCTTGCGCCGGGGATGGTGGCGGTGCTCGTTGCCGATGGGGTTAATAATTTGGATAAAGTCGATTCGGTTAAAATCCGTGTCGGTGGATTGCCCCAGTCACCTCGTCCGCCATTGAATTATCAAATGCTCTTTTCCGCCGAAGGTCTAATCAACGAATACTGGGAGCCATGTTTGATTTTGGAAGATGGGGCTAAGAGAATAGTTAATCCGATGACTTCAGGAGAGCTGCTTGAGTTCGATGGTCTCGGTAAATTTGAAGCCTTTTATACTTCTGGTGGGACATCAACGCTTCCGGAAACATATCTTGGCAAGATAGATTTTCTCGATTATAAAACCATCCGCTATCCCGG
>JBDRQG010000319.1:0-22104 GCA_043826475.1 bacterium | reverse complement strand
ACCTCATGCTTAATTCTGTGTCCACTCTTTCGGGGGAACCTCAGTTTCAACCTACATTCATTTCTCCCACTTTTCTAACTCAGGTATAATGCCCTCTTCGATATCAATTCCGACACCGTAATTATCATATCCAAATAGTGAATCTTCTTTTGTCGGCTGCAGCCATGTTGAATTGTTTGTAATAAAATCTATAGCTGTCTCGCCTTCATCATTAAACCAGTGGTACTGGTCATTACCCCCTATATCAATAAATCCGCCGAATGATTTGGCATAGCTGTAGTAAGTTGTCAAGGTGGTGGGTGTCACCGCATAGCCCTCGCGATATGTCCCTTCCCCCAGACCGGGAGTATCCTTACCGAGGTAGTATTTATCATCTCCCATAATATCTATCAGAAAAGCGTTTGATCTTATCTGGGCCAGACCCATAGAAATCATTTTAGCTCTATAGATATCATTACCGCCATTATTAATTAAAAAGGCATTGGTGAAATCCCAACCAAATCCTAATCCAGCTCCAGCGGTTTCAAAAAGCTCATGCCTGTCATCACCGGCTTCATCGATCAAAATCCCATTGCAAAAATGTGCTCCTGAACCTTGAGTGAAATAGCAGGATTCATAAAGATCATTCCCGTTTCTGTCCAATGCTATCCCAGTGCTGAAC
The DNA here is from genome assembly GCA_043826475.1 of bacterium. Taxonomy (GTDB): domain Bacteria; phylum Zixibacteria; class MSB-5A5; order GN15; family FEB-12; genus DAOWMZ01. The sequence continues at coordinate 21,443 of JBDRQG010000319.1, read as the reverse complement.
CAGTAACCAACGCCTAATGTCCAGTTGCCGGAGTAATAATAATCGTCCCCGTGAATATCAATTATAGCCCCCAATCCTCCGGCCCATGAATGACCATCACTGCCATCGCCGCGCCGTCCAAATCCAGCCCCCTGAGCCGAGTTGCCATTGATTTTGTTCTCGCTGTGATAATCGCCCCGGTTGTAAACATCAGAATATGGCTCAGCGGTGTATTTGTCGTTCCCTTCAAATGAAGCGCAGACACCAATTCCACCCCCGACACCTCCCAACCCCTGACCATCGGCAAATAAATAATAATTATCATCCCCGGTCTGATCAAGGCAAAGGCCGATCCCAAAATAGCCGCATCCCTGAGCCGAAAGCTCGGCATTGTAATGATCATTACCCTTCCGATCCAATAAAACGCCTACACCAAAGAGACCAGCCCCTTGAGAGTAGGTTGAACCGTTGTAAGTGTCGTCACCATCGGAATCAATTACCAATCCGATTCCCAGTAATCCCACTCCGGAATTGGGCTGATATTCTCTATGGTTGTAGCCGTAAAAGTCATTCCCACCCAAATCAATAAGAACAGAAATAGGATTTACAAGTGAAGAAGTGGCGCCTGGTGTCCCTTGATAAATGCAATTCTGGCCAAAATCAATTAGTAACAGAGTATTAGTAGCGTCATATTCCAAATAGCGGTCTAATGAAGGATGTAATATTCCTTTGATATTGGAATCTTCCCGATTGATTTTATTTTTAGGGGAGAAAATAACAATCTTACCAAACGGCGTTTCCAGTTCCATCTCAAAATCATTCGGAATATCTTTAATAAATCTTATCAGTGATCTTTCCGCTTTCTCCGAGGCTGCCGTTACTTTTAAAGTGGCATAGTGCAGAGAGGGGAGATCGATTGTTGCTGCGATATCATCGAGTTCAGGATAATAAATCATCCCATCCGATTGGGTATTAGCCAGATCACGAATCATAAATGCTTTTTCCATATCCTCCCGATCACAATTTCGAAAAGCAAGATTCCGCCATTTGATAGCATCGGTCAGATTAACGATAAGTTCCGCTAAAATAATTTTAACGGAATCGGGAAGATCTTTGGTTTTATTGTTGATTTCATTTTTAATATCCGGCCAATCAGCCTTGTTGCCAAAAGTATAAAATTCTACCTGTTTATCAGCTAATGCAAATAATCTTTCGAATGCTAATGGCATGGGGTTTAAACCCTCGGGAGGGGGGAGGAGGTTGGCTGAATAACTTCTGAAACCACCCAGTTTTCGATCCACCCCAAGATTATAAACCAGTTGGTACAAACCATTATCGGTACTGTCAGAATAATGCGGATCAAGATACTTTTCCGTCACATTCCCCATCACTATCGCATAATCATATAATTTAAGCGGCTCCTTAAAGAGATCATCAAACGATGTCAATCGATATGGGATATCCAGTGGAAAGCGGTTCCAGTAGCCCCTGTAATCATATCCCAAATCAGCTCTGGTCAATCCAGCCTCATTTAAAATTTTACCCAGAATATCATTATTATCCTGAGCAAATGAATTGGCCGTAAAAATTATAATTAAGAAAAGAGATATTTTAAGAATCTTCATAATGAACCTTTCGGGTTTTTTGTAGTTATATTTTTCTAATTAACTAAAATTGTAAGAAATGAGCTACTTGAAAATTAAATTCGGAGGCAATATGATTGAAAAACTAACCATACCAATTGCACTATTACTATTAATAGGCTGTTCTAAAAATGAAGAATCTTCGAAAGCGGAACTCACTGATAAAAAATCAGATACGGAAGTTGTCACCATTTTTGAAGGGGAGAAGCATTTTAAGAATGTCAAACAGTTGACCTTTGGAGGGCAGAATGCTGAAGCTTATTTCTCCCATGACGGTACTGAGCTGATTTTTCAGTCCACCCGGGACAGTCTCGAATGCGATGCTATCTTCCGCATGAATATTGACGGGTCAAACCTGCACATGATCTCTTCAGGTGAAGGGACAACAACCTGTTCATATATTGCTCCGGACAATAAATCTGTTATCTATGCTTCAACATTTAAAGGGGGCGCTGCATGCCCTCCAAAACCAGATATGTCCAAAGGATATGTCTGGGCATTATATAAATCTTTTGATATTTATAGAGCCGATCCTGATGGTTCGAATATCATTCCTTTAACCGAAGAACCGGGCTATGATGCCGAAGCGGTTTATTCACCTCAGGGGGATAAGATTCTGTTTACTTCCGTAAGAACTGGTGATCTTGAGCTTTTTATGATGAATCCCGATGGCAGCAATGTCGAGCAGTTAACCAATTATCCCGGCTATGATGGTGGATCTTTCTTTTCGCTCGATGGCCAGTGGATTGTATGGAGAGCATCGCGCCCGGAAGGGGAGGCATTAATTGAATATCAGAATCTACTAAAGGACGGTTTGATAAAACCGAGCCACCTTGAGATTTATATTATGAATCTAAAAGACCGCCAGCCAATCCAATTAACAAGCAATGATGCCGCTAATTTTGGTCCCTATTTTCACCCCGATGGAAAACGGATCATATTCTGCTCTAATATGGCTGATCCCCAGGGGCGTAACTTTGATTTGTTTATGATTGATATTGAGACAAAAAGAATTGAACGTATTACTTATAATCCCACTTTCGATGGTTTCCCCATGTTTACCCACGACGGCAAAAAGTTGGTATTCTGTTCCAACCGTGATAACAAAATAAAAGGAGAAACCAATGTCTTTATATGTGATTGGGTTGATTGAAAAAAATAATATTAACCATAAAAAAAAGCAGGCTGATGAGCCTGCTTTTTTTTATAAGAAAAACTCTGTTATTAATTTCCGCCAGTAATGGTATTCAGGATCAAACCGTTTTCACCTGAGATCCATACATCGGTTGCGCTCTTGGAGGCAACACTGGTCAGATTCTTAGTGTTTGGCGCAGGTTGTTTTGTCCAGGTTGTGCCGCCATTAGTGGTATACAAAATTGTACCAAGATAACCGACCACCCACCCGGTAGTAGAGTTTATGAAATAAACTTTTCCGAGATCATTGGTTGTCCCTGATTCCTGAACTACCCAGTTTTCACCGGCATCGATTGTTTTCCAGATTGTTCCGTTGTCACCTACTACCCAGCCAATAGAATCGGTTACAAACTGGACATCATAGAGGTGAGTGCTGAGAGTAGTATCAGTCAGGTTTTCCCACGAATCCCCGCCGTCAACTGTTCTTAAAACTGTGCCGGCCATTCCCACAACCCAGCCATTGGCAGAATCTACAAATGAAATACTATTAAGGGCACTTGTTATCATCGGGGATTGTTTTATCCACACCAAACCACCGTCAACAGTTTTAAGAATTTCTAAATCAGCAACAAACCATCCGGTCAGGGAATCGATAAAGATAAAATCCTCAATGCCGTCTGTTATAGGGGGATAACTGGTATTAAAAATTCTTGCTTCCCAATTTTCTCCACCGTCAGTAGTTTTAAGAATAATGCCATTATAGGGATATACCCCGGTCTTGCCTACACACCAGCCAATATTTTCATCGATAAATTGAACATTGGTGAACCATTCCGAAACGCTATTTTCCTGGTTGCGGCTGCGATATGTCCAGGTGTCGCCGCCATCTTCGGTTTTGATTATTGCTCCGGCATTACCCACTGCAAAGCCCAAATTGTCATTCACGAAAGTCATATCCATAAATGATGGGATAGCAACTATATTTGTCGGGACAAGTTCCCATGAAGTCCCGCCATTATTGGACTCTATTAAAGCCAATGTTCCGAAGGCAAAGAATTTGTTAGATCCAACATGGGATATGTCATAAAGATCATAATTAATCCCGCTGGTCATAGCTGACCAGGTGGCGCCGCCATTGGTTGTTGACAAGATAGTTCCATTACTTCCCACAACCCAGCCGGTAGTGGAGTTATCAAATCTTACCTGAAACAGGTTGGAAGTAACATTACTGGTTTGAGGGTTCCAGGTGCTGCCGCCATCGGTAGTGGCCAGGATAGTACCATTATCTCCTACAACCCAGCCATTGTTGGCATCAGCTAATGCTACCGCATTAAGGTTTTCGGATGTTCCACTGGAAACAGTATCCCATAACGTCCAAACCGTATCTTTCTGGAATAAAAGCGTATCAAGTTCATATTCAATATCTATAATTGAAGTATCAATTATAGTATCAACTATAATTATTTCGGGCGGGCCGGCAACTGTAGTTGTATCGAAAAGAGTATCAAAACCTAGAGTAGTATCGGCGCTAATTGAATCTGTAGCGAGGCGCTCTATGATTCTGCTATAGTTAACCCCTTGGGCAATAGTTCCGTTTTCACCAACGGCAAGTGCCGTTCCCTGGAAAAAGTCGATATCAAATAAATCAGCAGTCCCGGAAACTTTTATTGTATCCCATACTCTTCCGCCATCAATAGAGAAAATAACGGTCGAATTACTTCCCGAGGCTATCCCTTTATGTGAATTTATAAACTTCAATCCGTGCATGTCATTGCTGGTAATATTGTATAGATCATCTCTCCAGCTATAACCGCCATCGACAGTTCGGAGTATTTTACCTGAATTGCCAACCATCCATCCAGAATCAGAATCAAAAAATTGAACGTCCCAGATATCTTCATTGGTGAAATTTGGTAATCTAGTCCAGCTATTGCCGCCATTACTGGTATAATGGAGGAATCCTCCACGTCCAACCACCCAACCTTCGTCCTCATCTAAAAAGAATGCGCGCTGGAAATGGTTGCCTTCTAAATCCAGATTGACTACTGACCATGAACTTGCTATTCCGCCACCGCCTGTAGGTCCTGCAGGATCGTCATCGCAGCCTGTTATAAATAACAGGAGAGAAAAACAAATTGCGGTTATTGCTGTTAATACGGAAAATCTGGTTAATCCTTTAAAATACAACGTAAGCTTACCTCCCAACATGGGTTTATCAATTACAATTGGGCTAAATTAAGGCACGCCGTGCCTGATGTCAAATGAAATTACAGCCCATTTAAGATGTTATCTATTATCATAATAACTAATTTTCAATCCTAAAATTGGTTAAGTGTGTTCTGAATGAAAATATTCTCCATAACTTACTTATTTTGCATAATTTACACTAATTTTTCTATCTGACCAATGACGGATTATCAAGCCGGTTTGTTTGCCGGAATTAAAATTTTTTATGGATATTTAGTTATTTATTAAAAGATTATGGCTAAAAGCAACTTTTTTTTGGGGTAAGTATAACTATTTGTGTGATTTAATCTTATATTTTTCAAGAGATATAAAATAATGCGTAACTTTCTCCTATATAAATGTGTCTAAAAAGTAGATGGACAGAAATAGGAACCTTTTCTGGAAACTGGCAGAGTCTGAACATTTAAAAGTTCGGTCCTATTGCCGCAAGCTAATGGGCAACCGTGAGGATGGTGACGACCTGTATCATGATGTGCTGGTGCATGCTTTAACAAAATTTGACAGTCTTCATGATATAAATTCCTTCCGAGCCTGGCTGTATAGAATTGTCATAAACAATTTCAAGAACAGCCTCAGGCAGCCCTGGTGGAAACGATTGGTACCGTTGACGACTGAGATCGAAGAAAATGAAAACGGGGGGAGTCCGGAAAACGGATTCACTGCCCGTCGTCATCTGGAAAGTGCTTTTAAAGTTCTTTCACCCGATGATCGAGCCATAATTACTCTGGTTGAACTTGAAGGCTGGCCAATTACGGAGGTTGCCGCTTTGACCGGCAAGTCAGAGGGAAATATGAAAGTAAGGCTTTTAAGAGCCAGAAATAAGATGAGGAAAGCACTGGCTGGTTATTCCTCCTCAAGAGTAAAAAAAACTGAGGCTGTGAAAATGATTATAAGTGAGGAAAGTATATGCGTTGCAGCGAAATCAGACGCAGAATAAACGATATAAACTCTGATCTTGTCAGCGATAAGGGTCTGCAAAACCATTTAAGCACCTGCCCAAAATGTGCAGCATTGGTTCAGGCGGAACTTGATCTGCGGAAATCATTCATGGCTGCCGGTAATTCCGATGATCTGGAAACGATACCCTGGTTGATTCAAAAAGCCAGAGTTGAGGCTGACGTAGATCATAATTTACAACGACAAACAAAAGGGTTTAATATCATGAAGACAATTTCAAAACAATTTACACTAAGACCTAAACTGAGCTTATCTCTTTGTTTGGGGTTGGCGGTATTACTATTGGCAACCGTTATTCCGATCAAAATAGAAAGATCTATCGGCTATGAAGTCGCTATTGCCGGAGTGAATAAAGATCTGGCGATGGACAGCGAAAAAATTCAAACCCTGTTAAAGGCAATCGGCTGCAACGAAGCCTCGTTTGATGTGGGGAAATGTGAGGTTACCTGTGATTTAAAGATCTCTGATTTAAGATCAGAAAATGATGTCAAAATGGTAGTCGCAGCATTTGATAAAATGGGTAATTGTAAAATCGAGAATATCTCAACTGTTGAAGGCGATGCTTGCTGGTCGTTGTTAAAACATGCCACTACTCAAGTCAAACTTGATGAATGCCGGATCGAAAACATCAACAGCATTTGTTCTGATGCACAGGTGCAGGTAATGATAAATCATGTAATATCAGACTTGGGAGATTCCGACAATTCATTTACTATCTGGACTTGTAATACTGAACCTGATGCTGACGGAAATATAGCGATTAATAATATTTGTGTCAGTGATTCAATTCCAAATCACTTTGTCGAATTCTGTGGAGGTGAAACACCGAATGGAGAAGAGGGTAAAGTAATAACTGTCGTCAATGGTGTAAAGACAGAATACTCTCTCGATGATGAAAATCTGGAAGAGATATTAAAAGCTCATGGGCTTGATGTCACAGTTGATTCGGAGCGTGGAAAAGTTTGTGGTGGAGTTTGCAAAATGATCATCTGTGATACCGCATCGGTGGTTTGCTGTGATTCCTCTGATGCAGCAGCAAAATCATCTACTCCTGAAGAATTACCAGAGGGTTATTCCTTAGAGCAAAATTACCCCAATCCTTTTAATCCCACTACTAATATCAGCTTTAGTATACCATCTTCCCAGCATGTAACTCTCGAAGTGATAAATGTACTGGGACAAAGGGTAAAAGCACTGGTTGATGAAGAACTATCAGCCGGCAGCCATACTTATGAATGGGATGCTAAAAATGAAAATGGTGAAAAAGTAACATCGGGGATGTACTTCTATAGATTAACTGCTGGTGACAAGGTGATTTCAAAGAAGATGACATTATTAAAATAATATAATGTATTAAAATAAAAGCCCGATCAGTAAATCTGATCGGGCTTCTTTTATTGTTCCACAACGGGCAAATCTTTTTCAAGTTGTTTGTCAACCCGATTCCCAAGAACATAATCAGCCTGCATCAAGGTATGAACTTCGCGTGTTCCTTCGTAGATCGAGGCCCCTTTGGCGTTGCGGTAGAAGCGTTCAACCGGATATTCATCTGAAAAACCATAAGCCCCAAAGACCTGCACCGCATTGGCCGCCGATGCTTCAGCCTCCCGGCAGGCGATCCACTTTGCCAGCGAAGTCGCTTTGGTGGAACGTAATCCCTGATTTTTGAGCCAGCCCGCTTTCATCCATAAATAAGTGCTGTATTCATAACCGGCTTCCATATTGGCAATCATCTGCTTAACTAACTGATGTTCAGCAATTGGCTGCTGGAAAGTATGGCGTTCTTTGGAATAATTTATACAAGCATCACGACAGGCTTTGATAAGTCCACATGACCCGGCTGCGACCGTGTAGCGCCCCTGATCCAGACAAAACATGGCAATCTTAAATCCCTGACCCTCGCCATAAACAAGATTTTCAGCCGGAACTTCAACATCCTGCATAGAGATAAATCCGGTATTTCCCGCCCTGACTCCTAATTTGCCATGTATTGAACCGGTAGTCAAACCCTCGAACTTTCTTTCAACGATAAAAGCCGAAATTCCGCTATGGTCTCTGTTTTTCTTTTTTTCCAAATTTGTCCAGGCAAAAATCAGGAAACAATCAGCCACATTAGCCAGAGAAATCCACATTTTTTCTCCATTAAGGATGTATGAATTCCCTTTTTTTATTGCTGTTGTTTGAATTCCAACCACATCAGATCCGGCAGCTGGTTCAGTCAACCCGAATGTACCGATTATTTCCCCTTTAGCAGCGGGTGTAAGATATTTTTGTTTTTGTTCTTCATTAGCCCAGGTTAGAATTGGGAGTGAATATAAACCAATATGAACCGAAAGAATTACCCGGGCGGAGGTATCAGCATACTCCATCTCTTCTGATGCTAACCCAAGCGAGATATAATCTGTCCCCATTCCACCGTATTCTTCCGGGATGCAAAATCCAAGCAGATTGGCTTTGGCCATAGCTGGTAATACATCTGGGTTCATTTTTTGCGCTCGGTCAAATTCAGCAATACTCGGTGTGATAACCCTGCTGGCTACTTCGCGAGCCATATCCCTGACCATGAGTTGGCTATCTGTTAAAGAAAAATCTATCATAAATTTTGTCTCCTTTTCTAATTCCTAAAACTATATAGACCTTTCCGGTCGAGATGTCAAACTCTGGTTTTGCGGGATAAATAAATAATAGGGTGATATGTTTTCCTTTGCTTGCTCATTATGGATTTATTCTTTATATTCCACCACTTTTTGAAAGGTAATGGAAGTGAGTGATTCGTATAAAGTAAAAGCCGACCTGATTCCCTACGCCGCAGAATTCGATAAGGCTGTCTGTTCATGGATTGATTCGGAGCAAACCCTGTTTGATTTATGCCGGAGCAAGGATTACCCTCCCTCTGAAGATATTATTGGGACCTGGCAACGAGAGGATATTTCAGCTTATCTTCTTATTTCAGAAAACAAACCGGTTGCTTATGGCGAATTGTGGCTGCGAAAAATGGAAAGAGAAATTGAGATTACGCATCTGTTGGTGGATCCTTTTAAACGCAGCCGGGGACTGGGGACTAAAATGGTTGGACTCCTCTATGAGCGAGCCTCACAGTATCCGGGAATCGTAAAAGTTGTCATTCACCTGCATTCAGATAATGAAGATGCTCTGAGTTGTTATCTTAATGCCGGATTTGAATTGGTCGGTACGACAATGGGCTTACCCGGTCTGCGAATGATAAGAATTGTTAACAATCAAGACAGTGCAATTTGAGAATACATTAATCCTACAGGGGAAAAATAATGACTGATTACAAAAACGTTATTGTCGAACAAAAAGGTAAAGTGCTGATAATTACTATCAGCCGGGAAAAAGCATTAAACGCTCTGAATAGAAAAACTATCGGGGAACTTCAGGATGTTTTTAACAGCTATTGGAATGACCAAAATGTTGGCTGTATAATCATAACCGGAGCTGGCAAAGCTTTTGTAGCCGGAGCGGATATTTCTGAAATCGCAAAATTGGACAGTATTTCAGGATCAGAATTTTCTGCGCTTGGAAATTATCTTATGAAGACCATCGCCAACTTCCCCAAACCTGTTATTGCAGCTATTAATGGTTTTGCCCTTGGGGGTGGAAGTGAATTAGCGTTAGCTTGTGATATTCGTTTAGCCTCAGAAAAAGCAAAACTTGGCCAGCCAGAAGTGAACCTTGGTATTATCCCCGGTTATGGCGGTACACAAAGATTATCCCGTCTGGTTGGAGCGGGGAAAGCGATGCAGTTGATTCTGACGGGTGAAATGATTGATGCCCAGGAGGCTTACCGGATAGGTTATGTCCAGGCTGTTTACCCACCGGAACAATTAATGGAAAAAGCAATTGAGATGGCCAATGTGATAAGTTCCAAAGCACCTTTATCAATCAATATGGCTAAAGAATGCATCACGCGCGGATTGGATACCAGTTTGTCTATTGGGATTGATTTTGAAAGAGTCAATTTTGGCCAAACTTGCGCTACTGCTGACAAAAACGAAGGTTGTAACGCTTTCCTTGAAAAACGAGCTCCTAAATTCATTGGCAAATAGGTGGCAAGGCTATTTTTTATTATAGGAAGTTTTTGTTTATCGTTATGAAGGGGAGATAATATCTCCCCTTTTATATTTTATAAAATATTTTAGATTTTAATTTGAACCCCGACTTCTACAATGCGTTCGGCCGGGATGCCAAAATACATCGAGGCATCATAAGAATTGCGTGATAGGAAAGCATAAAGTCTGATAATCCATCGGTAAAATATATTTCGATTTTCTTCTAATAATATCAGTTTCTCTCTCCCGATAAAAAAGCTAGTCTCATTTATGGGAAAATCAAGTCCCTGGCCGTTTGCCAGAATCAAAGTGTTAGGAACATTAGGTGTTTCCATATAACCGTAAAAAGCTGTAATTTTATAAAAACCTGAGCCCAATTCCTCTATTCTTATTTTTTCAGAGTTGGGAACTCGGGGGATCTCAAGAAAGCCAAAATGCAAAAACCCAACATTAGAATGAATGATTTTATTATGCTCCATATTTTGGGTCAGGGCTATGGGAATTGTATTAGCCTGACCGGTTAAAAATATCGCATACCCTTTAATTCTTTGTAACTGGTTTTTTGATATCTCAAAGAGAAATTCATTTAAAGAAGTTGATAATTTTGAGAATTGTTCTCCAAGAACTCCCCGGCCGTAATGCCAGGTCATCATTACGGTCATCATGACAAATCCAATAACAATTGGAAACCATGCTCCATGGAAAATTTTACTAATATTGGCCAGAAAGAAAAAGACATCTACTATCAGAAAAATTACTACCGGAATACCAGCGCTAAGTATATTCCAATGCCATCTCTCTCGAGCTACAACGTAAAAGAGAATTGATGTAATTATCATAGTTAAAGTTACTGCTACGCCATAAGCTGCGGCCAGTTTGCTTGAAGATTGAAAATCTATCACCAGTGCCAGCGTAGCAATCATCAAAACCCAGTTAATGCGCGGGACATAAATTTGTCCAAAATGTCTCACTGATGTAAAGATAATTTTCATACGGGGAAGATAACCAAGTTGAATAGCTTGTCGTGTCAATGAAAAAACCCCGGTTATTATGGCTTGTGAGGCTATAACTGTTGCCAGAGTGGCAATTAAAACCATTGGAATAATAAATATATGGGGAACGGTAGCATAAAAGGGATGATGAGATTGTTCCGGATGGGCGAGAAGTAAGGCTCCCTGCCCGAAATAATTTAATATTAATGCAGGCAATACGAAATAGTACCAAACTAACCTGATAGGTTTCTTCCCAAAATGTCCCATATCAGCATAAAGCGCCTCAGCGCCGGTAACTACCAGAAAGACAGCTCCTAATACTGTAAATCCATGAGGACCATTTTGAATTAAAAAATTGATACCATAAAAGGGAGATAATGCAAAAAAGATATGTGGATTAATAATAATTTGTCTTAAACCAAGCAATGCAAGAATAGTAAACCAGACAAGTATCACTGGACCAAATATAATACCAATTTTTGCGGTTCCCCGGTGCTGCAATAAAAACAATCCCGCCAGGATGAGTAAGGTTGTTGGAATAATATAGGGTTTAAAATTCGGAGTAATAACTCTCAATCCTTCAACAGCGCTTAAAACAGAGATAGAAGGTGTAATCATCCCGTCGCCGTAAAGCAAGCAAGCCCCGAAAATACCAATGCCGATAAGAATCCGACGTTTCCATTTTGATTTATCCCCCTCGGATATTATCAAGGCTGTTAGAGCTAAAATCCCGCCTTCACCCCGGTTATCCGCTCTAAGCACGAAAATAAGATATTTGATAGAAACAATAATTATTAATGCCCAGAACATTAATGACAAAACTCCGAGAATATTATCCTGAGAAGCAGTGATTCCATAATCGCCATGAAAGCATTCCCGAAAAGCGTAGAGAGGGCTTGTTCCTATATCACCAAAAACAATCCCTAAAGCCGCTAAAATCATAACCTTCAGGGAGTGTTTATTCCCATTATTGGTAGTAGAGCCATTTATAGTCTTTTCCATAAAAAAAAATATCCTAACATATTTTCAAAAACTAATAAAAAATCTACTTAGATTAAAATAAAATATTCCAGGAATTTGTACCCGGAACATAGTTGTTCGTTCATCATTAATATGTAATATTTACTACTTCAAAAAATTAAAATACTTATATTTATTTTATGTTAGAAACGATATTATGAAGTAAATCTACAGAATTGGTAATCAGTCTATACGAAAACAGGTAATCTTTTTTGGATTATATAATGGAACAATATTAGAATCATAGCGATTAGATAACTATGGAACTGCTTGCATTATTCTTTTTATCTTTTGGAGTTGGCTTTTCCGGAGCCATGATGCCCGGTCCGGTATTAGCGGTCAGTATTGCCGAGACACCTCGCACAGGGTGGAAGACCGGTCCGATCATATCAATTGGACATGCCATAGCTGAAATTGCTGTAGTTATAATTCTGTCATTAGGATTAGTGACTATCTCAGAAGATTCCATTATTCCGAGTATTATTGGAATCGTCGGTGGTGTAGCTTTAATCTTGATGGGCATTATGATGGGTATTGATATCATACGCGGAGGACTATCCTATGAAACTACTGAAAAAGCATCAAGCCACAAATTAATTACCAAGGGCATAACAACTTCGTTGTCTAACCCCTACTGGTTTGTCTGGTGGGTGACAACCGGCTTAGCCTTTCTGACCAAATCTCTTAAGTTTGGATTTATTGGTCCGGTTGTTTTTTATTTCGGGCACATAATGTCAGACTTTGTCTGGTACTCTCTTGTTACATTTATATTGTGGAAAGGGAAGAAGTTGATCGTCGGCAAGGGATTCAAAATTCTTATTCTGATCTGTGCCGCATTTCTTCTTTACCTTGGAAGCTGGTTCATCTACGACGGGATGCATGGCCTCTTTTAGAAAGTTAACATGAGTACAAGAATTAAAAGGGTCACAGAAAAAGATAAAGAGTGGGTGCTCGAAGTAATTCGGGGATGGGGGGCCGATTTTATTGTCTCACGCGGAAGAAAAGTTTATCCAACCGAAATAGAAGGCTTCTATGCTGAGGATGAAGAGGGGAAAAAAGTCGGTTTGATTACCTATGAAATTATCGATGACCAATGCGAGGTTGTAACATTAGATGCTTTCAGGAAATTCAGTGGAATCGGAACTGCACTGATGGAAAAAGCTAAAGAGGATGCAATACAGAGAGGTTGCAAACGTCTCTGGTTAATTACTACCAATGATAATCTCGATGCAATCCGCTTTTATCAAAGATGGGGGATGACTATTGCTGCCATTCATATCAATGCTATTGAATTATCCCGCAAAATCAAACCATCGATACCATTGATCGGAATGCATGGTATTCCTGTTCGTGACGAAATAGAGTTTGAGATAATGTTATAAAAGCGGCAATGCCACTCAATCTCCGAACCTGTCTTGCTTACCAAGCATTACTTCATGTAGGCATTCATAAATAGGTCCTTGGGGAGTTAAAGTCGATTGGTACAGTCGCAGTCTGTCTAATTTTACTGTAATTGGCTCTATTTGATAGGATCTGATGGCATCAAGAAGCTCTTCCAATCCATTAGGAACCTTCACTCGTCCTAATGTGAGATGTGGACGAAATCTTTTTTCGTCGGGATCAAAACCAAGTTTTCTTATATCATATTCAACTTCTTTGACCATCCTGGCCATGATGTTGATTTGGTCATCATCAGTAAAGCCAGCCCAGATTACTCTTGGTTTATTGAGATTGGGGAATCCACCAAGTCTATCGATGGACAAATTATATGAATTATATTTTGTAGAAATATTGTCAATTATTTCCTTAATAAAAGGAATCTGGTGCTCATTAGTCTCTCCAAGAAATCTGACTGTAATATGAATTTGTCCAGGGTCTACCCATTTTACTTTTCCGCCATAGTTTTTAAGTTTCTCAATAATGACGGCAAGATTATTTTCAACCGAAGAGGAGAGAGGCAAAGCAATAAAAAGGCGCATTATTCTATATCCAGAATATTTCTTCTTAACATCTCAAGAGCCGCGTATATAGCTCGAGTGCGATTAGTTTTTCTTAAAGATCCGAAATTAAATTCTTTGGCAAATGTGTCATGGATGGAAGAGAGACCGATGTAAGTCAACCCAACCGGTTTTTCATCAGTCCCACCATCAGGACCGGCAATCCCGGTTACCGATAGGGCGTAATCGCTGTCAAACAACTCCCGACATCCTGTGGCCATAGCCACAGCGCATTCTTCAGAAACAGCGCCATGTTTTTCAATTATTTCCTTATCAACTTTTAGCTGTTCGATCTTTACATCGTTGGCATATGAAATAATGCCACCGAGAAAGTATTTTGAGGAACCGGGCGTAGAGGTAATCTGCATTCCGAGTTGTCCGCCAGTGCAGGATTCAGCCACAGCGAGAGTACGATCATTGTCTATCAGCAATTGTCCAACCACACTTTCCAGGGTATCTTCATCATGCCCGAAAATATATCTTCCAACTCTGGTTTCAATTTCACGGAGAGTTTTTTGAACAGCTTCGTCTGCTTCATTTTCATTTTCAGCGGTTGCTGAAATGCGAAGCTCAATTCCGCCCGGAGAAGGCAAATAGGCCAGTTTGACATTTTGTTTCAGTTTTAAGCCATCAGTAATCAGCTCAGCCAGCTTTGATTCAATTATCCCGATTGTTTTAAGGCTGACGACTTTTATTGTCTGATCATGGCTTAGTTCTTTAAGATAGGGGATGACTTCATCGGTCATAATCTGTTCCATCTCAAAGGGAACACCAGGTAATGAGACAAAAACCCGTCCTTTTTCCGGGATGCAGATCCCCACAGCCGAACCATGCTTATTGGGGAAGAGGGTTGCCCCCTGTGGTAAAAGAGCCTGATTCTGATTTATAGCAGGCATTTCTATACCGCGTTTGGCGAATCGTTTTTTTAAATCTTCGAGAATCGCTTCATTAAAAATCAAATTCCGCTTGAAGACTTTTACAATTGCCTTTTTAGTGATATCATCATCGGTAGGACCAAGCCCGCCGGTTGTAATTATAACTTTGGCTCTTTGAAGAGCAAGACGAAAGCCTTCTTCCATGGCTGACACCGAATCGCCAACAGAACTTTTAAATTTCACATTAAAACCAATACGAGTTAGCTGGCGGGCGATAAAAGCAGAGTTGGTATCGACTTTGTGTCCCGATATCAGTTCATCACCGATTGTTATTATTTCACAGTCCATTTATAATCCTTATTGCGAGTCAGGTTAAAATCGCCCCATTAGGAAAATTACTAAATGAGTACAAAAACAAGCCTGTACTCCAGCTACGATATCATCCATTGTTACACCCCAGCCTTTCGGAAGACTTTCTGCTTGTGATGCCGGTGGAATTTTGAGAACATCGAATACCCTGAATGCTACAAAGGCAATAAGATAGTTAGTCAGGGTAAAAGGTACAAACATCAGCGATAAAAACATTCCGGCCCATTCATCCATGACGATTTTTTTGGCATCATGTCCATAAATATCTTCAGCAAGAGTGGCGCTCCAGACTGATACAAAAAAAGATACAACAAAAGTTATAAATAGAAATAACTGGTTGCCGCCAATTAAAAAATATGCAATAAGCCAGGCCGGGACAGTACCGGTCGTACCAGGCACAATTGGCGAGTACCCGGAATACAACCCAGATGCAATTAGTTTTATCAAAGTGTTTTTCATGTTTTATTTTAAGACTGTCCTTATCATGTAAAAATATTTAATAACATAGTTAACGCCAGTCCAGACGGTAATAATCGAAGTCACCCAAAGCATTAAATTTATATAATATGGATAATCAATCAAAAATAAATCGTAAGCCGGACTATTCAGTCTCTCCAGGATCATAATCAAATTTACATACCCCAACACCAATCCTACAAAACTTAACTGGAAAAAAGTTTTAACTTTTGCCCACCAGCTTGGAGGGATAACCACACCCCGATAGGCTGCCAGCAATCTTAATCCGGTAATGGCAAATTCGCGTCCGACAATTAACATTACCGGCAAGGGCGAAGCCCAATGAAGAGCAATAAAAGAAATCAGAGCGCATGTTACCAGAATCTTATCCGCCAGAGGATCCATAAATTTTCCGAACCCGGTGACAATTCCGTACTTACGGGCATAATAGCCGTCGGCAAGGTCAGTCAAAGAGGCAATAACAAATAGAATTAACGCTGTTAGTTTAGCATAAAAATTCTCAAGGATAAAGAAATACATAAAAACCGGGGCGATTATCACTCTCAGTAATGTCAATTTATTGGGCATATTCATGGAAAGTTAAGTTATGCTTATTACGATTATGTGTCAATCATGAATTGATAGAGATTCAATTTGAATAGATTTTGTATGATAGAATCATTGAGGTGTAATATTAATGAATACATATTCATTGCAAAAAAAAACCCAAGCAGGTCGGGTGACGCCTGCCTGGGCGGACGATATTAGGTAATCCACAGAAAGAGTAACACTTTCCGATTGCACAAGTATTATACCAAAATATTATTATTTGTCAAGGAAAATGTTGATTAATAATACTAAAAAAGATAAAAAAACCTGCTAAATTATTTATAAATTTGAATATTATTTTAAAGAATTATGAGTTAAAAATTTAAAAAAAGGATAATTTATCAACATTGGTGTTAATAAGATGTTTATAAAAATGTTAGTATCATTGTAATCTATTGATAATATTCATTTTAGGTATTCGAATATTAATAATTATAAATCAATAAAAGGGCTAAAAAAGTATGATTGTCGTATGCTGTTGCCTATCAGCGTGTTACCGATGCGATGAAATTTATAAATGACTAATGGAGAAATCAATCGGTAATTTTAAAAGATATTTTTCTTTGTAGTTTTTTGTATTTCAAGCGAATAGACTTTTTTAATTAAAAACACAATTTTTAGTAGTTTGAATAAATTTAAATACTATATCTTGTACCCACTTGATTGAAGACGGATAATTATTTTTTCTACCTAATGGATTGACAGATTGAGGGAAAACTGGAAAAAGCGATATTTTTGGCTGATATTTAAAATCTTGCTTTTACGGCTCCCTTGGGACATTGTACAGGAGGTATGTGTTGAAAGTCCAGAGATATTTTACTAATGTGGGAGAATCTCCTTATAGTCGCATTAATTTTACCAAACGGTCATCCAAAATTGTAAATCCTGACGGATCGGTTGTCTTTGAACATAATGATATTGATGTTCCCGAATCCTGGTCGCAGGTTGCAGTCGATATTCTGGCCCAGAAATATTTCCGCAAAGCCGGGGTTCCTCAGAAAAATGAACAGGGTAGTCTTATTCTTGATGATAAGGGTAATCAGATTATTGGTGGTGAAAATGATGCTCGCCAGGTATTTGGCCGTCTGGCCGGTTGCTGGACCTATTGGGGTAAAAGATATGGCTATTTTAATAGTGATGAAGATGCCGAAGTTTTTCATGATGAACTCTGTTATATGCTGGCGGCTCAGATTTCCGCACCCAATTCTCCGCAATGGTTTAATACCGGACTTTACCATTCATACAATATAACCGGTGTCCCCCAGGGACATTATTATGTCGACCCCGATACGCATACCTTAAGCCAGGCCAGCAATGCTTATGAACGTCCCCAACCCCATGCCTGTTTTATTCAATCAGTAAAAGATGATCTGGTTAATGAGGGGGGCATCATGGATCTATGGGTTCGTGAAGCTCGTCTGTTTAAGTATGGTTCCGGGACAGGTACGAATTTTTCCAATATCCGAGGTTCCGGCGAGGCCCTTTCCGGCGGGGGTAATTCATCCGGACTCATGTCTTTCCTGAGGATTGGCGATCGGGCAGCCGGAGCAATTAAATCCGGCGGTACAACTCGTCGAGCTGCCAAAATGGTAACGCTTGATCTGGACCATCCCGATATTGAAGAATTTATTGCCTGGAAGGTAATTGAAGAACAAAAAGTGGCAGCTATGGTTGCTGGTTCCAGAGTTATCAAGGATCAACTTAAGTCAATTGTATCATCAGCCCGCATTTCAGGTAAAAACGGCGATTCAGTATTTGAAACCAATCCTGAAAAAAATATTTCATTAAAAAAAGCGCTCAAAACCGCTCGTCATTATGCGGTCCCGACCACTTATATTAAAAAAATTCTCGATCTCCTTTCTCAGAATATTCAGGACATCGAATTCATTCAACTCGATACCAACTGGGAAGGGGCAGCCTACTTAACCGTTTCTGGACAGAATTCCAATAACTCCGTGAGAATCCCCAACAGCTTCTTTGAAAAACTTAAAGAGGGTGGAAATTGGGAATTAACCAGTCGGACGAATGGCTCCATTATTAAAACGATACCGGCCTCAGAACTCTGGGAGAAGGTCTCCCAGTCGGCCTGGGCCTGTGCTGATCCCGGAGTGCAGTTTGATACGACTATTAATGAATGGCATACCTGCCCCGAAGATGGCCGAATCAATGGCTCCAATCCCTGTTCGGAATATATGTTTCTCGATGATACCGCCTGTAACCTGGCCTCTATTAATGTTGTCAAGTTCTTAAATGCTGAGGGGACATTTGATATTGAAGGTTTTCTTCATGCTGTAAGGGTCTGGACGATAGTTTTGGAAATCTCCGTTTTGATGGCTTCCTACCCTTCACAGAAAATTGCCCAGAGAAGTTATGAATTCCGTACCCTGGGACTTGGCTACGCCAATATGGGGACACTGTTGATGAGGCTTGGAATCCCCTATGATTCTCCCGAAGGATATTCCTGGTGCGGAACCATTACAGCTCTATTAACCGGTCAGGCTTATGTAACATCTTCAGAAATGGCCAAAGAACAGGGGCCATTCCCTGGTTATTATCGCAATCGCGAACATATGCTGCGAGTAATCCGCAATCATCGAAGAGCCGCTTATAACAGTGACAAATCAGATTATGAGAGATTGACGATAAAACCGCATGGCATCAACCCCAATTATGTCCCTGAAGAAATCATAATTGCGGCTCGCAAAGTTTGGGATCACGCTCTTGAAATGGGAGAAATTAACGGCTACCGCAATGCTCAGGTCTCTGTTATCGCTCCCACAGGTACTATTGGCTTATTAATGGATTGTGACACTACCGGCATCGAACCGGATTTTGCATTGGTTAAATTTAAGAAACTGGCTGGCGGCGGATATTTTAAAATTATTAATAAATCAGTACCGATTGCATTAACGAAACTGGGTTATACCAGTGATCAGATCGATGACATTATTAAATATGCAACCGGACATAAAACGTTAAAAAGAGCCCCGTTCATAAATCACGAATCACTGAAAGCCAAAGGTTTCACCGATGTTGAGCTTGATAATATTGAAAAATCCCTGGGAGATGTTTTTGATATTACTTTTGCCTTTAATAAATATTCCTTAGGGGAAGATTTTTTAAAAGATACTCTGGGATTTTCACAAACTACCATCGATGATTGTGAATTCAATCTCCTAAAAGAATTGGGATTCACCAGTGAGCAGATTGAACTAGCTAATGAGTATTGCTGCGGTACGATGACTCTTGAAGGATCGCCGCATCTCGATAAAAAACATCTCGCTGTTTTTGACTGCGCCAACCGCTGCGGTAAAAAAGGAACGCGCTTTATCAACTTTGAGTCGCACATTACCATGATGGCCTCTGCTCAGCCCTTTATTTCCGGGGCTATTTCAAAGACAATTAATATGACCTCGGAAGCCTCTATCGATGATGTTAAAAGAGCTTATCGTATTGCCTGGGAATTGATGAATAAGTCGATCGCCATTTACCGCGATGGTTCCAAACTGAGCCAGCCATTGACATCGATGCTCTTTGAAGAGGACGAGAAAGATAACGAACTTACAGTTGAAAGCATTGCAGGAAAAATGGCTGAGAAAGTTATCTACCGCTATATCGCCAAACGCCGCAAACTACCTAACCGCCGCGGCGGGTATACCCAGAAGGCTGAGGTTGGCGGACATAAATTATATCTGCGAACCGGTGATTATTCCGATGGCACCCTTGGTGAAATATTCCTCGATATGCACCGTGAAGGGGCTGCTTTCCGCTCCCTGATGAATTCTTTTGCGATTGCCATTTCATTGGGGCTGCAGCATGGCGTTCCGCTCGAAGAATATGTCGAAGCGTTTTTGTTCAGCCGTTTTGAGCCGAATGGCTTTGTGCGCGGCAACCGCTCCATTAAAAGGGCTACTTCTATCATTGATTATATTTTCAGAGAGCTGGCTATTACATATCTCAGCCGGACCGATCTGGCTCATGTTTCCGAAGAAGATCTGCGTCATGACGCTATGGGGAAACCTTCGGATGAATCGACCGAGTACGAATTTGAAGAACCGGTCAAGCATGGAACCGTTGCCAGCCGCACACCGGGTGATATCCGGACGGATCATTTGAAAGTTGATTTTGATGCCAATGATGGAAATGGCAATGGCCATGGAAATGGTAATGGAAAGAAGATAAGCCAAGGAGGTAACGGAAATGGTAACCCGTTGGGGAATCAGATTGCAGCAGAGGACACTCCGGAGCCGGAGGCGGTGCTTGAATATGTCGCAGCGCCATCAAGTACGAGAACAAAGGATGAACACCGACTCCATCAGGAGATCCGAACCGCCCGCCTTAAAGGATACGAAGGAGATATGTGTACGGAATGCGGGCAGTTTACAATGGTTCGTAATGGTACGTGCCTCAAGTGCGACACTTGCGGCGGCACCAGCGGATGCAGCTAACGATAACTAAATTCCTATTCAGCTAATCCCTTTCAAGGATGAAAGAGAAGAAGGGTTTCGGGCCAGGATGCTCCGAAACCCTTCGCTTTTTTGTGTCGAATTTTATTCTAAGATGATCTATCTCAATGGATTGTAAATATTTATTTGAAAAAATTAGCCTGATGTCAAAAAAAATTTTATAAATGCTACTATTTGTTTATACGCACTGACAGAAACTGACAGTGCTATACCTTATAATATCTCCAACAATGATGTAGAGAATTAACCATCTTACATTCCCGGAATTTCTTGAAAAAACAAAAACCAAGAAATTCACAACTTTTTGAAGTGATGTAAGAAAACTCTAAGGGAGGTATTTATGTTTACGTTCACGAAAACAGTTCTGATGTGTATTTTTATCCTGTTCATGGGGTTATCAGCATTTGCTGCACCGGGATTAATGGAATATCAGGGCTATCTTGAAGATGCAGGGAATCCGGTTACTGACACGTTGTCTATGGATTTTTTGATTTATGATGCTGCAACAGGTGGCAATGAAAAATGGTCAGAAACCCAATCGTCTGTTGGAATTTTAGGTGGTTTGTTTAAGGTAACATTGGGATCAGTAACGGCAATACCCGATACAGTTTTTAATAATGACACCC
>JBDRQG010000318.1:0-21265 GCA_043826475.1 bacterium | reverse complement strand
TTAATTATCCTGCCTGTAACATTGAGAAATTACAAAGTCAGCGGTGATCCTGTTTTTATCGCCTGGCAAGGCGGGTATAATTTTTATCTCGGGAATAACAATCAGGCATCTGGTTGGTCGGCAACGATACCGGGAATTGATCAAAGCTGGGAAGGGGGTTATCTTCAATCAATTGCCATTGCCGAGCAAGCCGCCAAAAGAAAACTTACTAAATCAGAAGTGTCTGATTATTGGTATAGCCTTGCCTGGAATGAAATCAAAAAGTCTCCCGGCAGCTTTGCAGCTCTTCAATTGAAAAAGTTAAGATTATTTATAAATGGCTACGAAATTCCCAACAATCAGGATATATATATTTCCCGATGGTTTGCTCCAATTATAAAGCCTCTATTGTTTAATAAAGTAATTTATTTCCCTTTTGGTTTATTGGCTCCTCTGGCAATTATCGGTTTGATAATCTCTTTTCAGAATTGGAGGAAGTACCTCATAGCCTACATCGTTTTGTCTTTCTATATAATCAGCTTACAACTCTTTTTTGTCTGCGCAAGGTATCGCCAACCCTTGATTCCTCTAATGATATTATTTGCAGTATATGCGGTATTTAAATTGCATGAATTCTTTAAGCTGAAGAAATATAAGCTATTGTTAATACTATTGATTCTTTTAACCGGATTATTAATTGAAAGCAATCATGATATTTTAAAATTATCTCCACGAAGAACCAAAGCTGAAAATCACTTGATGCTGGGGATTGCATTTAACGAGCAACAAAATTCATCTAAAGCGGCTAAAGAATTCGAAAAAGCGATTGAAGCTGATTCATCTTATGCCCTTCCCTATAATAATCTCGGAATGCTTTTAGCTCAACGTGGAAGCACATACGAAGCAATTGATCTCTTTAGAAAAGCAATTGCCATTGATCCGTTAACAGTCGAGTCTTTTTTTAATCTAGCCACAGCTTATCTTGAAACCAACAAAATCGAAATGGCAACTTCTTTACTAGAAAAAGCCGCACAGCTGCATCCCTATAATGATTATGTATTTTTGAAATTGGGGATGACTTACTTCGAAGCCGGACTAATAGATAAAGCGAAAAGTTCTGTAATGAAGTCCCTTCAGCTCAATTCTTCCAACCAAACCGCAAGAGAGTTTTATCAGCAATTGCAGGCTCTTCCTGATTCGCTAAAGCAGTAGCAGGCCTTGCCTGATTTATTAAAACAGTAGGTAACACGGTTACTCTGATAACTTATCAACGATAGTATCCCCTTTTAAGATTGGTACAACCTCAATTGAATTTAACTTAGAGGCGAATTTAACATCTTCACCAAAACCGATTTCCCTAAGTGCAACACCACTTTCGCAATCCCAAATCAATCTTTCTAAAGTAATCTGATTATGTTTAAAGGCTCCTTCACACACTTTAGCTTCTGGCGTTTTGCATGTATCTAACATTGATATAATAGCACCGGCGCCTAAATAATCTTCAATAGCAAATCTGATACCACCGTCATTATTTGATTCCTTAAATCTTTCGCCACATGCTACAACACTAACAGATAAGCATTTTGATTTAGTCGATAAAGTCATAAGGTAGTCTGCAATTGCTTGGGCATTTACCAAAGCTCCAATCAATACGGTATTGGATTTCCCCTGAGCCAGTTTACAGCAAGTTCCTCCGTTTAGGGCTGGCAATACGACCTTCGTGTTTTTTTCTATACTATCATATGTAAATGGAGATAACGAAAATCTACCTTTATCAGGGACTTCTTTACGGGAGACAGCTATCTCAGCATTATATTTCTCACTCAACTCAGAAGTATCATCACCCAATGCCAGAGGATAGATAACTGCCCCCTTTTTTACAGCATAAGCAACAGTTGTGGAGAAACTGAGAGTATCTACTATAACAACAATTTCACTATTCTCAGACGCCCTTATCGCCCCTGCTCTACCCCAATAGAAATCACATAAAAAATTAGTCATTCTAATATCAATAAACTAAGAAAATATCTCTTACCCGGGAAACATGGCGCTGATGCTTTTACGATTATGGATTGACTCAATCGCCTTGGCAAACAATGGTGCGACTGAGACAATTTCTATCTTCCTGGACAAAGTTACCGGTTGATTTTCAACAGTGTCGGTAACAATAAGTTTTTCCATTGGACTGGCATCAATATTTTTTATTGAATCTCCGGTAAATACTCCATGAGAGACCATGCCGTATATACTGGCTGCCCCCATCTCTTTTAATTTTTTGGATACTTCCACCAAGGTTCCACCGGAGATTGTAAAATCATCAACCACTACCGCATTTTTCCCTTTTACATCACCTATCACTTCCAGAATTTCCGCATGTTCATCATGAGCAACCCTCTGCTTATCAGCTATAGCTACCGAGGCACCAAGATATGCGGCGTATTTCCGGGCATGAACAGCATAACCTGTATCAGGCGAAACAATCACCAGATTCTTAAGCTTTTCCCTTTTGATCCGTTCACAATGAACCGGGAGGGCATAAAGGTTATCTACCGGTATCTTGAAAAAACCCTGAATCTGGGGAGAATGCAGATCCATAGCAATTACTCTGTCAGCCCCGGCAACTTCAATAGCATCGGCACATACTCTGGCTCTGATCGAAACGCGTGGTTCATCCTTTTTATCGCCCTTGCCGTAGCTGAAATAGGGTATTATTACTGTTACTGAATCGGCGCTGGCCCTTTTGAAAGCATCAATCCAGAAAAGAAGCTCCATGAAATTGTCGTTGGCTGGAAAAACCGTAGATTGAACAAGATATACTTTTCGCCCGCGCACATTTTCCAGTATTCTGACAAAGGTGTTTCCTTCCGAAAACTTCAGCACCTCGCTTTTCCCCATTGTTACCTTCAGGGATTTGCAAATATTCTGAGTGAGTTTCCGGCTGCCACTACCTGAGAAAACCATAATTTTTTCTAAAGACATATAATTTTTACCTTTAATTTGAATGCCATAACATACCTAATTTTAACCTCAAACAAGCCTCATATCAAGTTAATATATTTAAGCTGACTTTAATATATGGTATAGTTCCAGGTCTGATTTCTCATTGACAAATTACTCTATCTCTTCTATATTTCTTATAAATCGCTGATTACTTTGGCCATCTAATTAAACTTACCTTCAACGAGGTGATAAAATGAAACAATTCAAATATCTATTTATAATCTTAAGTCTTTTCATCATCTTTTCAGGTATTGTCATTGAGCCAATTGAAGCACAGGATACCTGTTATGCAGATTTTAACCTCAATGGTGATGAATATCCATTATCAGTCGCTGATTGGGTTCTGTTAGTAAGGATGATGAACGGTGATACTACTTATGCAGATAATATGTATCGAATGGATTTAAACGCTGATTGCGTCATTGATGATGGTGATATTGATGCCCTTCAATGTTTCTTTGTTTATGGCATTGCCCCTTGTTTCCCCGTATGGCCTGTTCCCACTTGCTGTGATCCGCTTTTAATTGTTGGCGCCTGCTGCTTAAGCGAAGATTCCTGTACTATGAGATCCGAAGAAAACTGCGCTGCTATTGGCGGCGATTATCTCGGCGACGGAACATCCTGTCTTCCTGATAGTCCCTGTACCTGCTGCAAAGGAATCAGAGGTAATGCTGATTGTGATACATTTGATGAAATCAATGTGGCCGATTTAGTTTTTATGGTTAAGCGAATATTCGTAGCTGATTTCCCTTGTTGTGAACTGGAAGAAGATGTTGACGGCAATGGCCAATTTAATGTTGCCGATATTGTCTATTTAGTGAACTACATCTTTAAAGGTGGACCGCCACCCGTGCCATGTTATCCCTAATATAGTTATTTTTGGTAAATCACTGCTTTAATTACGATGCGTGTTCGTTGAATTTATCCCAGTATGCAGCAGAGAGTTGATATGGGATAAAGACCCCTTCTCCCTGAGGAGAATCGGGTTTGGGAACAATTATTCCAAGTTGTTCCACTACATCAAAAATATCTGTCACATCAGAACGGGAGCCGAGTTTAATATTTTTATACTCTTCTTCACCGGGAACCCACTTGCCGTCTTTTTTCCCCAATGCTCCAACATTTACTTTGCATACCATATAAAGGAACTGCTGAACGGAAAACTGGCTATGCGGATACCAGTCCATTTGTGGTTTAGGCATAGGAATAGGCTGGTTAAGAGCTATCTCGTACTTTAAATATTTAACGAATTCTTTTTCCATATATATCAAATCGGCATAAATTTGTCTCTTTATAGTACTATTTTTATATGATTTATGAAAGATAAAAATATCTTAATTTTTAAGCCATTCAGCCCAAATGTCCGGATTATGGCCTAAACTCGCCTTTTTTCCGCATCTTACGATAGGTGTAGAAAATAACAGGGGATACTCAAGCAAGGCTTGTTCTATATCATGAACAATATATTTCAGGTTCCGTTTCTCGTATTCTCTCCCCTCCTTATCTATTAGCAAGTCAAGCGGGATTGAATTTTTGACACTATTCAACTCCCCCTGGCTCAGCCCTTTGAGAGATAGATCAATAAACTGGATCTCAATTCTTCGTTCCTTGAAATACCTGATCGCCTTCTGTGTATCTTTGCATTTTTTAGTGCCGAATATTTGAATAATCACAATTGCAACTCCATCCCATCCAACGCAATTGTGATATTGTCAATACCTGATTTTTTTATCTCTTCCTGTAAACTCTTTACATCGTCAGGATGACTAAGATGTGTTACGATAAATTCCCCAATATTTACCGATGGAATAAATTCAAAAAATTCGTTCAGGTTTATATGAGTGAGTTCTGTAATAACATACTTATTGCCGTCCAGATGATCTTTTATATCATCAAATGAACCTAAATCACCAGAATGAAAAATACGAGTTTCACCAATTTGAATTTTAAATGAATGGGACTGCATCTTGTTGGGCATCGAATATTTTTCGATCCACTCTTTGTAATGATTCAAGTGAGTATTGCCGATGGCTTCAAGAGTAAATTCATTTTCATATTTAAAGCCATTCGTATAGCCAATTAATTCAAAATTAAAGGGGAATTTTTCTTCCAACAAATAGACAGATCGGAGATAAATTTTCAATGGTTCGACAAATTCTTCAGGGACATAGACTGATAACTTCTTCTCGAAGCCATTCACGTAAATCATCTGTATTAATAGAGGGAGTTCACAGACATGATCAGGATGAGTATGAGTGATAAAGATATTCTTTATTTCAAGAGGATTGAAACCACGTCTCAAAAAAGAGGTTGTAGTCCCGCCTCCGCAATCGATCAGATTTAGGCTGCCGTCTATTTTGAGAACATAACCGGAGCTGTTTCTACTGGCTTGTGGCACGCCTGACGATGATCCGAGGATAGTAAACGAATTCATAGTACACTTAGTTAAAAATTGATTTTATCCGATCCAGTGCCTCTTCACAATCAGAGCGGGAAACATCAAGATGAGTAACCATCCTTATCCGTTTGCGTCCAAAGGAAACAGCCCAAACATTAACTTCTTTCATTCTTTCCAGAACTGAATCAGCTGTTTCACCACCCACTATATCAATTAAAATTATATTAGTTTCCACCCTGCTCAAATCAATTTCAAACATTTCAATTTTAGACAAGCCTTCAGCCAATAAGCGGGCATTTTTGTGATCATTTTTCAAAGACTCAATATTGTTTTTTACGGCATATATCCCAGCAGCCGCAATAATGCCTACCTGACGCATCCCACCCCCAAATAGTTTTCTTTCTCGTAAAGCTTTTTGGATAAATTCTTCGCTGCCAAGAATCATGGAACCGATTGGTGCCCCCAATCCTTTGGAAAGACAAACAGATACCGAATCAAAAGGTCTGGTTAATTCAGGGAGAGACATCCCCGTAGCAACATGCACATTCCAAATCCGGGCGCCATCAAGATGTAGCTTCAATCCAAATTCATCACAAACCTCTCGAACTTTCAGAATCTCATCCTGAGGCAGGATTGTCCCTCCATGACGGTTATGCGAATTTTCCAGGGCTACTAATTTTGTCAGAGGACAATGTAAATTGATGGGGCGTACATTTTGTCTAACCATCTCCGCCGTGACCATTCCCCTATCTGTTGAAAGGAGATTTACCAGCAAACCCGAATGTACGACTGGACCGCCTACTTCATAATTGACTACATGACATTCCCGGTCGCATAATAACTCCCACCCCGGTTGAGAATTGACCTTAAGGCATATTTGATTAGCCATAGTACCTGAAGGGACATATAAAGAGGCTTCCCGATCAAACAGATTTGCAACATACTGTTCCAATTCCTTTACGGTAGGATCATCTCCCAGAACATCATCTCCAACCTCTGCTTCAAACATTGCCTGTCGCATGGCTGGATTTGGCCTGGTAACTGTATCTGAGCGTATATCTATAATTTTCATAGTTGATAATATATGTTATTTTATAATATTAACAATTGGGTAAAAAAAAGCTATCCTGAAAAAATCAGGATAGCTTCAAATCAAGAATTGAAAAGGTTAGGAAGCCAGCGAAACATTCCTGGCATATAACCCCTCTTGAGCAGTCTTAAGATCAAACATTACTTCCTGACCCTGTTTTAGGGTCTTGAATCCGTTCATCTTGATAGCTGTGTAATGAACATACACGTCCTCTTGTGTATCTTCACTGGCTATAATGCCCCAACCTCTTAAATCATTGAAATATGTAACCGTACCTTTGGACATGAAGAACCCTCCGCTCCGATGGAGTTTATGAGTCTTTTACTGTCTATGTTATATTATACGTATAATTGAGGAAAAAGGAAAAGAAAAAACTAACAAATTTTTAATAGAATAATAATATTTTAATCAAAATGGTCATAGCTAAACCGGACAATAATGGTACTGTTACGTTATCATCAATCCCAAATGGAGCCGCTTCCACTATAGTGGCAATAAAGGCCCCAAATATGCCTATTTTAAGCTCCAAACCGGGTATCACCAGTGCAACAGCCATAGTGCTTAACAAGCAGGCTAAGGAGCCTTCTATTGACTTATTTCTAAATCTATGATACCCAAACCTACGCCCTATTAGAGCCGCAAAAGTATCCCCGACAATAATAAAAGCCATAGCCGTTATGGCAATAGGCTTCGAAAAAAGAGCTATTGTAAGGCAAAAAGCAGTAAGAATATAGCTGGCACCGGTAAAATCGCCGGCATGTTCATGGGACCTGATTATTGAGGACCCTATTTTTGATGCAAAATGGGTCCAGAACTTCCACCTGCGAATACGCGTGATATCAATAAAAATCATCGATAGAGCTGCGGGAATGATGATCCATAACATCTCCCCTTTTGACAATCTCAAAAAATAGTATGTACCCGGGATTATCAAAGCTCCCATATGGGTAGTTTTTCTTATGATTTCCCTTCCAAAGGATATTTCATTTTCAGATGATTCGATCAAAATTTTAATTTCCCAATCGAACCTTAAGAGGTCTTAAGTGAACCGGTTTTATCCTTCCCGGGAATTTTACGTTATATGATCGGTAAAGATCATCCCTGAAATTTTTAAAAACCTCACGAACATGATTTTCTGTTAAAATTTTTACAATTTCAGTTCTGGCTTTATCCACGCTTGGTTTATCATATTTTTCCAAAACTTTAATAATTTGATAGCCATATTTTGTTTTGATCGGGCGACTAACACTATTAACAGGAGTAATCATAGCAGCATTGTAAAAATATGGATCAACATCTTCCGGGCCTATCGCTCCCAAATTAGCCAATTCTTTCCGGATACTCTCTTCTCCCGGATAATATTCCTGAGCAAGTTCCAGAAAATCAACACCGGCTAAAGCCTGATCCCTTAAAAATTCAGCAAAAGAGGAATCATCAGTTATAATTTGCTGTACGACTAAAGGCTTATCAATTTTATAGTCATTAATATGGTCATTAAAATATTTTTCAATTATTTCATCTGTCGGATTCCATGAGTTGCCCCTGCCCTGACTCATAACCATAGATTTACCTGTATTATGAGCCAGTTCATTTTTGTAATCAATAACCTGCGGCAGAGTGTCAATCATTAGGGAATGAGCGGCTTGTAATATAATGAGATTCTTTGCAACTCGATTAATCATCTCTTTTTTCATGTCTCTGGTGGTTTCTTTAACATTATATTTATTACGGAAGGACTCCTCCAACCCTCTTAAATCAGCATTTTCTATAGTGTCAACTCCATTTAAAACTGCAACCCATTCCGGTAAATCAACCATATATACACTGGAGTCAAGAAGAGGCTCATTGTATTCCAAATTAATTTCATTATCTAAAGAATCAATTAAAGGAACCGCCAGAGAATCGGCTTTTATAGAAAAAAGTCTTTGATAAGCATCCTGATAAGCTAGAGAATCAAAAGGTAGGAACCCTTCCTCTTTTTTGTCCTCAATATAAATAATATGCCAATTATCAGCATCTTTATATGGCTTGGAATAAGCACCTGGCTGCATCGAGAAAGCAATTGAATCGAAAGGATGCTTATACAAGCCTTTTTCCGTCCACCCAATAAAACCGCTCTTAGTTTCAGCGAAATTATCATGAGAATATCGGGCTGCCACATCTGCAAAAGCCTCCCCATCCTCGAGTATGTTCCAGATTTTTGCGGCATAAGCTGATGTCTCTTCCTCCAGCTTATCCGGGGTGAGGGAACGATAATACAGTGAATCCTCACTATTTTTAAGGCCTGTACTGGTAATCAAAATATGATGCAAAAGCACCTGCTCAGGCTTGGAATACAGTTCAGGATGATCATAATAATATTTTTCGATCTCGACCGAGTCTAATTCTACCTTATCGTAAATAACTTCTTTGAGGTACATACGAAAAAGAGACTCATTGAATCTCCTCTTCATTAAACGATAACGCTGGTAGTCCGTGCTGATATCTATTTCATCAGCCCGAAAGCCAGCCATACTGTCAACCACGATACTGTCTATAAAATCTTTAACCTCAGTGGGAGATAATGTGCCGCCGTTAGTCACCAGACTGCTTTTCTGCAGCAGTTCAAATATTTGCGGCATAGTGAGAGTATAACCATTATCAGCGGTAACAATTACATGATTATATTCATTAATGTTAAAACTCGATATTACAGTTTTTTTACATCCTGCAATACATAAAAAGACAAGCAACAAAGCAGTAAATCTTAAGTATGACATATTCTCTCCAGTTAACAAATTTATAAGCATATTAAGATACTGTTTCTGAAAGGAAAATCAACCCCAAAAAGAGGGGTAAGATTTGATCTTTTTAACTGGTTACAGAAGATTGATGAGTAAAATTAGCTGTTTTATTTTCAAATCGGTCAGCTTTAAAAATACGGAACTGAACCTGAAATGTTGTTCCGTTTCCAATTTCCGATTCGATGCTTAAACTCGTCTTCAAGGCGGCACATATCCGGTGAACAATTGCAAGCCCCAGCCCCGTCCCATTTTTTTTGGTAGAGAAAAACGGCTGGTATATCTTTTTTATATTTTCGGCTGAGATCCCGGGGCCATTATCTACTACCAGTAAGTTGACTCTGCTGCAATCATCATCATTTACCAATTTGAAAATAATTACTCCCCCATTACCTTCAAAGGCTTCGCAACTGTTTATCGCCAGATTAATTAGAAGCTGTTTAATTAAGTCCTCATCCCCCACGACATATTTGATAGATTCATCAGCTTCAAACTTAACCGTTATATTGTCATTATATGATTCCTGATGGTGTAGAACCTGGATTGTATCATTTATAACGTGGTAAAGATCGACTTTATCGTAAGCAGCTCTGTCTATTCTGGCATAGCAGAGAAACTCGCTTAAAATTCGACTTAATCGATGCGATTCTTTTACTATCAGTTCCATCAATTTGGCATTTTCACCGGTAACAACCAGCTCACTTTGCAATACCTCGACTGAACCTGAAATAGCAGCAAGAGGATTACGGATTTCATGGGCCATAGATGCCGACAACTCTCCAGCAGCTGACAACCTGTCAGATGCTCGAACTTTAGCTTCCATCATTTTGGCATCAGATATATCAGAGAATATGGCTATAACCCCTCTCAGGGAGTGATTTTTTTCTTTTAGAATTGATATTGAAAGTCCAATGGGGACTTGTATTCCGTTTTTATTAATAATATTCAATTCCTGTCTCATTTGGGCTATCCTTAAATCGATACCTTCAACTAAACTGGAGGCAAGATTAGGCATTCTCTCAGCAAAAACATCCTTACAATGGAGTCCTCTTACATCCTGCTCCCTATATCCCAAAATTTTCTCAGCTGCACTATTAAAAAAGATAATCCGTCCCTGCGGATCGATTGTCAACAGTCCGGAATTCAGATGACGAAGGATATCATCAGTTTCAAGCTTTGCCTGTTTTAAGGCTAGAGAAGTATCAGCTAATTGTTTATCCCGAAGTTTTAAGTGCTCTGCCAAATACCCGGAGATAAAGGCCGTAAGGTAAAAAATCAGAATATGCATAAATATGGAATAAAATACATCTTCCTGAACATTAAACACCGTTTTGAGAGCTTCCTGCGTTGGAACCAGATCGGTGATGTTGCTTAATCCTAACCAGATTATAAATGCATATACCAGTGATACCCCTGATGCAACAATCAGGGTTCCCATTAACCTGAAAGCCAGAGCAGCTGATACGATGGTTAGTATGAACAGAGCTGAGAATGGAGAATTTATATTTCCCGTGGAATAAATTATGCCAGATTCAATTATTATTTCAAAGATGAAATGGAGTATTGTAATAATAAGGGAAACATCCTGAAGCCTCTTTTTTTTATCAAAGGCAAGGATTACTGTAAACGATAACGTAAAAACTGAATATAGTATAAATGGGAGAATTAAAAAACCGGGGAATTTCATCCACCATGAGACAACCGTAAAAAGTATTACAAAAGTTGCCAGCCTAAGAGGTATAAACCACTTTAATTGATTATGATTATATTGATGTTCCATAATTGCAAACGGCGCTTTTAAAGCGCCGTTATATATTTAATTTAGCGAGTCATTACCGTTAAATCTTGCCAATAATATCAAACATAGGCAGATACATGGCAATCATGATACCACCAATTACGATACCCATGAAAATGATAATAATCGGTTCAATCACTGAAGTCAGAGCTGTAACAGCATCATCTACTTCTTCATCATAGAAGTCAGCAATCTTATTCAGCATATCATCCAGTCCACCGGTTTTTTCACCCACCGAGATCATTTGTGTAACCATTGGAGGGAAAACGCCTGATTCTTTAAGAGGCGCTGTAATGGTATCACCTTCAGCAATAGACATAACCGATTTGTTGATAGCGATCGCAATAACTCTATTACCGGCTGTTTTAGCCGTAATATCAAGGGCATCAAGAATTGATACACCTGAAGCCAGCAAGGTACCGAGGGTCCGAGTAAACCTGGCAACAGAGGATTTCCTCACCAGATTGCCTAAAACCGGCATCCTCAACATCATTTTATCCCAGTACAATCCTCCGGTAGGAGTTTTCTTATAATAGATGATCCCTGCTATTATCCCAATCGTTCCTATAATAAGATATAGGAAATTAGCCTGCAGGAAATTAGATATTTGTAAAATTATTTGAGTTGGCGCTGGTAGTTCTGCATTTAAGCCACCAAACATTTTAGCGAAAACCGGAACAATAAAAGTCAACATACCAACCGTTACGGCAATAGCCACAAACATGACAACTGACGGATAGACCATTGCTCCTTTGACTTTTCTTATCAACTTATCGGCTTTTTCACGATACACAGCTAACCTGACTAAAATAGCATCAAGAGCACCACCAACTTCACCAGCTTCAACCATATTGGTGTACAATTGGTCAAAAATCTTTGGATGTCTTGCCATGGCCTCTGATAAAGTTGCACCACCAGAGACACCATCTTTAACCTCTTTAATAATTTTAGCCAAAGACTTGTTCTCAACCTGGCTGGATAAAACATCAAGACATTGAACCATTGGCAGACCAGCGCCAA
Organism: bacterium; assembly: GCA_043826475.1. Lineage (GTDB taxonomy): Bacteria > Zixibacteria > MSB-5A5 > GN15 > FEB-12 > DAOWMZ01. The sequence goes on along the minus strand of JBDRQG010000318.1, from coordinate 9,200 downwards.
TCATAGTTGCAAATTGGCGTGTAAATCTGGAAATCTCTACTTTTTTGATACCGGTACCAAATTTAAAACTTATTTCTGGCGATCTCTTAGTAATCGATGTGACCATGATACGGTTCTGCCTGAGAACCCGCTCCACATCGTCTCGGGTAGTAGCCTTTAGTTTACCGGCAACAGCCGCTCCGGCCAGAGTCTTTCCCTTATAATCAAATTCTGGCATTATATCTATCCTCTCTTAACATGCCTTATGCAAACGATGGCGTTTGTTGACGTGACAACATCTCAGTCAGTTCCTGTGTGTTCTGACTGTAAGCCATAGCATCATTTATAGTTATTTTTCTACTAAGATAAAGTTCCGATAAAGATTGATTCATTGTTTTCATTCCGTATTTTTGTCCCGATTGAATCATGGAATACATTTGATGAACTTTATCGTCACGGATAAGGGCTCTGATTGCAGGAGTCGCAATTAATATCTCCAGAGCACATACCCGTCCACCACCTATTTTCGGTACTAATGTTTGTGAAACAATTGCCTGCAATGAAAAAGAAAGAGATACCCGAACCTGTTCCTGCTGGTTGGAGGGGAAGGAATCAACAATCCTATTAATAGATTCCGCTGCAGAGTTTGTATGCAGCGTTGCAAAAGCAAGGTGCCCGGTCTCCGCTATTGATAAAGCAGAACTAATTGTTTCCAGATCGCGCATCTCGCCAACAAGGACAACATCAGGATCTTCACGAAGAGCATATTTCAATGCCGAAGCAAAGGAGGTAGTATCAGAATACACTTCTCTTTGATTTACCAGGGCCATCTGATGGCGGTGCAAATATTCGATAGGATCTTCAACCGTGATAATATGAACCGGTCGTTCTTTATTTATTTTATCTATCAAAGAAGCCAGAGTCGTTGATTTCCCGGAACCGGTCGGACCGGTAACCAGTATTAATCCTCGAGGTAAACCGGCAAATTCAGAGATAGCTTTAGGCAGCCCAAGTTCCTCGAAAGTTAATATTTTATATGGGATCTGTCTGAGCACTACCGCCACATTGCCTCGCTGCATAAATACATTGCAGCGGAAACGGCTCATAGATTCTATCCCAAACGAAAAATCAAGTTCGGAATTCTGTTCAAATTTTAGTTTTTGTTTTTCACTGAGCATGGAATAACAAAGCTTCTTGGTCTCTTCACTGGTTAGTGAATCCGCACCAAGACGCTGAAGCTTTCCATCAATACGAACAACAGGGGGAGAACCAACAGTCAAATGTAGATCGGAGGCACCCATTTTTACCATTTGTTCCAATAGATCTCGAAGCTTGATCATATGATTCTCCTATTAATCAAAAATACATATTAAGGTATAACTATTCTTATAGATTTTATCGGTATAAAGCTGTTATTCTTGATATAAAATGATAAGAGAATTATTGCTGTAAGATATTGAAAGACAACAGGGTTTTATTGAATAAATCAACCATTGGCTGAGACCGCAAAAACCTCTTCAATACTGATAATACCGGCTTTCATTTTCTCGACGGCGCTCATTCTAAGGCTGTACATACCTTGTTCCAATGCAACTCTTCTGATTTCAGTATCAGAAGCTTTTTCCAAAATCAGCTTTTCAATTTCAATGGTAATTGGCATAACTTCATAAATACCTGTTCTTCCTGATTTGCCGGTATTGTTGCATTCCCTGCAGCCGCGCCCCCGGAATGACCGGATATTACGCATAAGTTCTTTGGGCATGTCACCCAGTCCTTCTACCTGTTCGGCCGTTAGATTTACTTCTTCTTTACAGTTTGGACAAATCTTACGGGCCATACGTTGAGCCATAATTAATTTTGTAGACGAGGCTACCAGGTAAAACGGGACATCCATATCAATCAATCTGTTGATAGATGATGGAGCATCATTGGTATGCAGGGTTGAGAAAACAAGGTGCCCGGTTAAAGCTGCCCTGATGGCAATTTCTGCCGTTTCACCATCACGAATTTCACCAACCATTATGATATCCGGATCCTGACGTAAAAATGATCTTAAAGCTGCAGCAAAAGTCATTCCGATACTGGATTTGACCGCTACCTGATTGATACCATCAAAATTAAACTCGACTGGATCCTCAGCTGTCATGATATTTGTTTCTGTTCTATTAATCTGTTTCAAGGCGGAATACAAAGATGTTGTTTTACCAGAACCAGTAGGGCCGGTAACAAGAATAATTCCAAATGGCAAATGTATAGCCTTCTTAAATTTTTTCAAATCATCTTCCCGGAACCCAAGTTTGGTCATGTCAACCATAAGGGCATTGGGATCCAAAATACGCATTACAACTTTCTCACCAAAAATCGTAGGCAGAACCGACACACGCAAATCAACGGTTCGGCCGGAAATTTTTATTTTGATGCGGCCGTCTTGAGGAAGTCTTCTTTCGGAAATATCCAGCTCAGCCATAATTTTAATACGGGAAACAATAGCAGCCCTGTATTTATATGGCAGCGGAGCCATCTCCTGCAAATCACCGTCCACACGATATCGGACCCGAATACGTTTTTCGTACATTTCAAAATGAATATCCGATGCCCCCATTCTGATCGCATCGGCAATAATAGAATCAACTAATTTGACAAGCGGTTTGTCCTGAATAGCGGACATAAGATCGGAATCACTGGGGAGATCTTCGGTTGAGACAACCTCAAGATCGTCCTCATCCTGCATACCTTTTACAATCTCCGATATTCCACTTTCTTCGGCATAATAAACATCAATAGCTTTTTCAATTGCTGCTTCAGGCGAAATGACGGGTTGAACAGTACAACCGGTAATAAATTTTACCGCATCGAGAACATAAATATTATTGGGATCGCTTATCGCCACCAACAGGGTTTTATTAAGCTTGGATACAGCGATGACCTTGAATTTTCGGGCTATATCAACCGGGATTAATTTGACAACATCCGGATTAAGTTCAACATCCTCAATTCGGATAGTACCAATCTTAAGTTGCTTCCCTATAATTCGGGCAATATCATCTTCAGAGGCAATCGCCCCAATCCGAATTAAAGCCGCTTCCAACTTTTCATTGTTTTCTTTGGCTGATTGTTCGGCTTGTTGTGCCTGCTCTGATGTAATTTTGCCGGCTTTAACCAGCATTGCCCCTAAATCAGAAACCATAATAACCTATTTATTGTAGCTAATCTGTTCAACTGAGTACGAATACTTTCCTATAGTATACTGATCAAAAATTAATCCTGGAAAATATCATCCAGTTTATCCTGTGCCTTGCTGGCAAAATCATCGGTAACTGAGGATTGGGTTCTCTTATTATTATTTTTACTAATATCAGTAAATAATAACGCTAATTCTGCCGCTGTCTCCTTAGCATATAACCTAACCATGCCAATAGTTGTACGGTCATCAAAAATTACAACGAGTATTGAACGTTCTCCCACTATTGACATATGGATATGATCTTTTTTCCCTTGATGGAACAGGACTGAAAATTCCGGTTCTCCCACAAGGCGTGCAATCTCTTTTGTAGCTTCAAATGTACCGGCCAGCAATGCCGCCAAAGCAGTAGTATCCAAAGAATGTGTAAACCCCTGCCTGGTTATCAGATGTCCGTCTTTGTCAACCAACAGTCCGCATTTTGCTTCTGATGATTTTAACATTTTCGATATAAGCGCATCGATTGCGGTGATTTCCTCTTCATAGAGAATCAAGCTATCGTCTGCCATTTGTGCCTCCTTAGTGGCTACTTAATTCCAAACAGGCGTTTAAAGAAGCCTCGTTTTTTCTTTTTTGAATCTGACCTGCTCCGAATTGATGGCGCCATTAATGGCGATTTGCCTGATCTTTTTATCGGGTCAGAGTTATCTTCAGATGTAATAATTTTCTGTTCAATTCCAGCCTCCCCTGTCAATGGGGAAGATCCTGATCGAATCCCTCTCGGCGTAATTTTAGTCTCAACTACCTCGGAAGTTTCACTGCCGGGATATGGGCGGTATGAAGCAGCTTTTGCTTTTTCATGCTGAGCTCCCACCATTACAGGTTCATTGACTTCTACCGGCTTCTCAATGGTCATATTCTTATTTTGACCAACCAGCTGCGATGTGCCGGCAGCTTCAACTGCCTGCGATTGATGTACTACAGGTGGAGTTGAGTATGAAGTCTGTTCAGGGACTGAAACCTGAGCCGGTGTCTCCGCCTTGGTCCTCGAAGAGGCTCCGGCTGCTTTTTGATTTCCAGCTGATTTTGCCTTATCAAGTACGATTTTGATTATCAATTTTAATGTATCAAAGACACCGTTTCCGATAGTCGCTGAAGCTTCAAAATATGGTCTTCCCTTTTGATTAAGCTGCTTATTTAACTGCTCAAGAGATAAAACATTAGGAAGATCACGTTTATTATATTGAATCACCATCGGGAGATTTTCTAAATCATAGCCGTATTCCTGAAGGTTTTCTTCGAGATTTGCCAGTGATTCTATATTTTCATCCATCTTGTCCGTCTGGCTGTCAGCGACAAAAACAACACCATCGACACCTCGTAAGACGAGCTTTCTGGTGGCGTTATAATAAACCTGACCAGGGACAGTGTATAATTGGAACTTAGCGGCAAAACCGTTGATCGTACCTATGTTGATCGGAAGGAAATCGAAATAAAGGGTCCGATCAGCTTCGGTTGCCAATGAAATCAAATCACCTCGACTATTTCCCGGAACTTTGCTATGAACATACTGCAGGTTTGTGGTTTTACCCGATAATCCAGGGCCATAATAAACAATCTTGCAGCAAACTTCTCTAGCAGAGTAATTAATTGAAACCATAAAGTTGACCTAACAATTTGTAATTAACTTTCAATTATCTCGCCACACTTAGTTTTGTAAGAGCGTTTTTAATTTCCAATCGAACCAAGCCAATGTTAACATTCTTGTTGGTTGTAACAACAAGAATTCCCAGACCGGCATCGGTAAAAAAGAGTTTGCCGTCCTCAGCTTCAATCGTCACCTGCTGGGGAGGGCTTGTCTGCAGCCGATCCATTGATCTATTAATATTGGCTGTTATTGATGCTGCCAGAGCGCCGATTGTGTCACCCTCATAAGAAGCATCAAGATCAGCGGCAATAACAATACCGTCATTGCCGACTACCATTGAGCCGGTTATTCCGCTGGTCTTATTAAGTTCACTTAGAATGTCATACATATTTTTTCTCCGCGTTTACGAAAAGCTCCTGGCTATAACGCTCCGCCATATATTTCCTGATTATTTCCATTCCCTGGGTAATTCTGATGTTCATCACATCATCCTGCTGAATATCAGCCAGCACCATCAGGCTGAGACCATTTTCACTGACTACGGTTACCCTCATATTTTCTATCGTTAAAGTTACCTGACCGACATTTTTCATACCAACCCGATCAAGCACCTGATTATTACTCTTCCTGAATAACAGTGCCAAGGGAGCCCAGTCATCCAGTGAAATGTTTTCTCTGACAAAGTGGCTGAGAAGCAGGCCTTCTTCATCAACAACGACAGCCATCATCACCGATCCATTTTCACTTATATATTGAGTGGCTCGATCAAAACCATTAATATTTTTACCAGGTGAAAACTCATGATTTACTTTTTGCTTCTTTGATTGTTCGGCCCATGGTGTCATTGAATTTGTCTCCCGTTGTTCAGAGAATAATTTTCGTGAATTGATTTCCGAAGGAGAGGCAGACGGTTTATTAGCAGGAAGTGAATCAATCACCAAACGTGGCCGCTTTTTATCTTTAAAAAGCCAATCATTGAGTACTGTCCGCAATATAAATGGAGTAATAATAACCTGGCAGATAATAGATGGTATATAGCTGATCAGAACCAATTTAAAGGTTAAATTTATATTCATAGAATATCTCAGCCAGATAAGTACTCCAAAGGTAAGTCCCAAAAGAAATCTGTATATCAGGCAAATACCGGCACCAGCAGCTAATTGCATCAGGCTTGCCTGCCTGTTTGACCAATAGGTGATACTTCCATAATAAACCATTTCAGCAATCAGAAAGGCAATTGAAAAAGAGACCAGAGCGGTGCCGAACCTTTCCGGGAAAATCAATAATGGAATTATCAAAACTATCAGCGATAATAATATCATCTGACGAACAGTTTGTGATTTTAAAATCATATTATACCACTATGCATTATAAGCTTTCATCAACTTGTCAATGTTCAGCCTGAGCGATCCGAGATTAACATCGGCTGAAGCGACAAAGATAAAAGCTCCGTTAGAATTTCTTATTACATAATAAACAAGATCTTTGGTTTCAATCAAAACAGAGAGCATACGCCCGAAGGATCCGTTTAAAAGATGTTCATCCATCTCTCGCCCCATATCTACGAGAGCGGCACCGCAAATATTTGGATCAAGCTTCATACCCCATCGAAAATCGATAATTAAGCCTTCCTGATTGACAAACAGGGCGCCGTTTACATTCGGAATGGAAACAGCTTTTTCAAGAATATCAGGAGATTTTAAACTTACTTGTTCAGGTATCAGGTCCTGGTTATTATTATCAACAACAGTCGTTTTCTTATCTTTTAATGATTTGGAAAGGTTATTCCCTTTAATTACCTGGGTCTGTTCTTCAGGAATCTTATGAGCAATTTCAAGCAATTTTTGAATTTGAGAATTGTTAGGATCAAATTGTTGTAATGATTTCAACATTTTAATTGCAGCATCAAATTCACCTTTATAGATTGAAATTTCAGCCATTAGTAATTCTATAGTCCGAGTCCTGCCATCAATCTCAGCTGCCTTTTGAGCTTCAGCTTCAGCCCAATCATACAACCCGCGATCAAGATTTATTTTGGCCATTACCACATGAGCAGCCCCATACTTTGAGTGAAGCTTGAGACCATTTTGACAGATCTGGAAGGCTTTGTCAAGCTCACCTTTTTTTCGGTATGTTTCCGCTAAGGCCGCAAATATCTGAGAGTTAGGGTCCTCATCAAGAATTTCACGACACTTTACTATTCTTTCCTCGAGCTCGGTAACGCTTATCATTTATTTGCCCGTAACTTGTTTTAATTCACAACCTTGACCAGATGAATAATTTATTCAACCAGTAAAAATAATCATATCAGCAAGTTATGTCAATACATAACTTTTTCAACTTAAAATCCTTTTTGCTTCATATATACCATATAAAAACAGACCCATCATTAATATAAAGCAAGTCGGGATAACAAAAACGGGTAACATTATGATTTCTATGGCATTAAAAATACGCAGCAACTGGACCACAATTAAAGCACTGAAACCGCCCATTAAATATTGCCAGCTTTTGCTGAATTGTCCGCCCCTTACCAGGCTGAGAACTTTCATTGCTCCCATAACACAACCGATGCTACAGATTAAAATCAGAATATCAAGCATTGTGGGTGTGCTGGTAATCATCGCCAGATTGGCCGCATTGGCATTAGAGCCAATCATCATTATAGAGACTGCTAAAAATATTATTCTCTTCATTGTTTATCCTCTTACCATCTTTACTGTTTTATCAGCCCGATTTATGGTACGATACAAATTATCTTCAATTCCGAATTGTTTTACTAAATCTCTTCTTCTCGCTAAAGGCTCTGAAATTTCCCTTTTAACCGCTGAGATACTGTCACGATATGATCCGTATCCCAGAAGATCGAAAGTAAACTGCAAATGATCACAAAGCATATGGTCCAGGTCTCTTATCAATTTGTGGAATCTGATTTGGGGCGGTATAGATCGGACTTCCTGTAAAAATTTTTCAAAAGAGGGACGATGAGTTGATGAAGGATCGGTTCCGGGGAAATAGCCTAACAAACCGCTTTTGTACTGAGCTGAGAAATTTTTATATTTTTGATTATTCTCTCCCAGCATCTCCTCAAACAGGCAGCGTATTCTGTATATGCAGTTATCATACAGCTTATAAATAATTTCCAGAACAGCTTCTTCTTCGTCTTCTTTTTCTACTTCTTCCTGATCCCTTTTACCAATTGCTTCTACTAAATTATTAACAATAAGCTTATAGATTCCCCGACATGTCACAAATTCACCCATGGGAGAGAGATTAATCAGTTCAGCCAGCGTATGATCGCCATTGATAAGGCCAAGCATGCTGAATTCTTCCGGGGTAAGCTTGATATATTCCTGAGAATTGTTCGGTACTTTTGAGATAGCCAGCAAAACATCATCAGGGGGAAGTACTTTTCTAATCTCGAGCCACTCATCGATTCTTCTGGTGCCTTCCATGATGATATTCATCGTAGCCAAATCTACAAGGAAAGGAGCATCTTTGGGAGCTTCCCCTTCACGGAAAACAAAATCGCCTTCAGTCCATGAAAACAGGTTATAGACAATCTCTTCAATCTGCTGCTTGAGAACCTCAGCAATTTCTCTTTTATCGAAGATGTTCATATCAATCAGGGTTGTCCCCAATTGACGTCCGGTCTGCTTGTGCAGCTTGATTGCTCGATCCAGATCGTTTTTGGAAATTTTACCCCGATTGACCAGCATATTACCGAGAAGATCTTCTGATGAATTTACCGAAGTAGCATGGATAATATTCCCATTTCTAAAGGCAACTTCTTTTTGGCGAGCCCCGGTTTTCACATCAAGAATTCCGGACTTCTTCCCTGTTGCCAGCAACTGTAATATATCAGGAAATGATACAGTTTTTAAATTTCCAGAGAGGCTCATATTATGTCCCTTGTCTGGTTATACCATAATTAATATTTCTCTACATAGTAGAGTATTTCTATATATTTATCGGGCTATTTAAAGAATAACTTAATTCAAAAAAATAGCCTATTATTGCAACTTTTAATATTATTTTGCTATTCAGGAAAAGAGATACGATAAAATCCATCCAGATCAAGATTGATAAGCTCAAATTCCGAAGATTGGCCTGAAATGAATTGTTTTTGCAGTGTTTTATTGGGATCATTGTTAATCTTTGTAACAATTAGCTTTTCCAATTTTGTTTGATTTAAGAGCTCTGAAACTGCAGAGAAATGATATGAGGGTTTACTTAAAACCAGTGTTGAAATTCCTGTTTGGCTTATCAATTCAACACTTTTTGAGTCAAGAGAATGAAGTATGATAATTCTACTATCCTCAATATTGACTATAATTCCATCATTAAATGGAAATAATCCATTAAATTCAATATTTTCAGGAGGAGTCTTTA
>JBDRQG010000317.1:0-2277 GCA_043826475.1 bacterium | reverse complement strand
TGATAATATCACTGGTTATCAGTAATGATAGCACTTTAACATAACGCCGGTGATATACATTATTTTTAATGTGTATTTTCATCGGGAACCTATAATCTCCAAAAGGAAATGGGGTTTATAATGTCGTCAAAAAAAAGCAATCCGACAAAAAACGGAAGTATTATCAGAAAAATAATTTTCCATTTTGAACCACATCTCGACGAATACTTTGCGGCCTATTTAGCCCGCAGCTTTGGCGGAAAAGTGTGGATCGACATTGCCAATGCGAAAATTGTCACCAAGGACGGCAGTGTGACTTTAGTTGATCGTAAAGATTGGCTACCAATCGGCGTCGGGGAAGGACCATTCGATGAGCACGGTCCGGATAAAGATCCGGAACTTTGTGCGGCCGATCTGATTGCCCAGTTTTTAGAGATTGAAAATGATAAGAAAATTTCAATCCTTCTAAAAATGGTCAGAACCGGTGATGGAAATGGACAATCCACACCTCTGGATTTGAGTCAATGTGTTCGCATGTTGACACATGTAGGCTGGTCACCGACTAAAATTGAGGCATGGCTAAAAGTATTCCTTGACTGCTTCTTTGATGATCGTACGACCATTAAAAATGGCAGGATGGAAACCAAGCCAGATTCCATTGAATTCCCGGTTGGAAATTCTGAAGCCAGGATCCTTAACGAGCTGTTTGAAAAATGGCTCATAACCATTAAAAAGGGAGGTGATCCGCAACAGATCGAAAAATGCATCGGTCATCTGAGAAAAAACTTGGCTCTCTTAACCAAGCGTGCACCGTCGAAAATATTCGATCTTGTTGAATGTTGCAGCCTAATTGCAGCCTACCATCCCAACAATGAAGATATTATCTTTAAATGGGTGGAACCAATATTCAACGCCTGTCTGCAATACCAAACTGATTTCCTGGCGGCTTGCGATATTATCAAAAGCGCTAAGATTCAGAAAATAAAACCTTCTCCTGATTGCCAGCCCAAAGAAATAATTCAGGTAATGGGAATCAACCAAAAACTGAACGCATCAAGCAACCGGTGTTTGGTCTCAGCCGCAAAATATCTGAACAAAAATCTGGATGTGTTGATTATCCAGCAGCCATCCGGCAATGTGCAGATATTTATTCTGCGTCATTGGCATTATTATTTATTGCCGATGATCGTCAGAGCCATCCGTCTGGAGGAGATGATCGCCTCTGGTTTCTTAGTTGCAAACATAGACTCGGGCTATAATTACTTGGCCACTCCTGGTCGGATTGATAACCCGGCTATATGGTACTTACCATTAAATGACAAGGGAGATGGTTATGCCTTATTTAACGGGTCTCTAACCATGCCGAGTATAAGCCCGACGAAGATAATCTTTAACTGGATCGTCGGTATCATTTCCAAAATGGTATTGATCGATGATACAGAAAAGAATTGGGATGATTATGCTCAAATTCGTATTTCACAATACGAAACATCTATGAAAAGTTCCAATTGAGATAAATCTTGAACCTTAAACCAAAAAGACCCGACTTATTAAAAACAAGCCGGGTCTAATTTTTTTCTAAAATTTATTGAGCAATACCGTTAGTTAACGTTACGGCATTACTGCAAGCCACTTGGTCCTGGGAATCAACTACGCACACTGAATAATAATGAGTCCCCATGCTCAAATCAACCGCACTGCCACGACTACCTGTTTTTCCCCCTTCATCGGTATAAGTTAATTTTTCTTTAGTTGATTCCGCTTTGATATAACCGTCAGTCGGATAAGTGGGAGTGGCTACGGTTTGCGACCAGGCTATTTTATAATACTTAAAATCAGGCTCATTGGACTGGGTCCAGGTTAATACAACACTTTCACCTGACTCCGAATATGTCGCTGATAAAGTTACCGCAATAGGAGTTGGATTTTCATGTACCGGTGTAGTCTGAATCACATTACTGCAATAAGTGCTATCACCAACCGCGCAAATCCTATAATAATAAGACTTGCCTTTGACTGAAGAGAAATCACGATAACTTTCTGATCCTTTTGATTGCGCAGATATATATCCATCATCAGGATATCTTAAATTGCTATTTGTTTCTGACCTGACAACTTTATAATATTTAAAACCGGACACATCATCAGCCACGGCCGTCCACCATAAACCAACGCCGGTACTTTCTGCTTTGGCCGACATTATTAAATTTACTGAACTATCAGATGGTTGATAAGCCCTAATAGTAATATTATTACTATATACCAGACAAGCCCCTTCGCCATTATACTGACAAACTC
>JBDRQG010000316.1:0-5852 GCA_043826475.1 bacterium | reverse complement strand
TGGCTGAGCGGGACATATTAATCGCGACTCCGTGGGAGACGCTACGCATTAGGGGTCCGTGTACACGATGTATGATTACAAGACAAACGCTCACAATTTGTATCTGACAGGAAGTTATCAAATAAGCCCAAAAGTACGCTTATTTGGCGATATTAACTATAATATGTCTGATGCTCAATATGATCAGGTAATTATGCCTGATGTTGAGGACAGGCTTGTAAATACTGTAGGCGATCCTGAACTGGAACACCTTGATTTTACTTTTGATGATATGGATGATTACTCCAACCTGAAATACCAGATTTTAAGTTTACATTCTGGTATAGATTATCAGGTATCACCAAGGGTAAAAGTCACTATTGACGGGGATTTTGTTAGCCTCAATGATGATGCTGGGTATGTTTATGGCATTGAAACTGGCCAGTTCCTGATGATCAGGGCTGGTGTTGGTTATGGGTTCTAACTGGGTTGGTTTTATTTTCTTGTGAAACAGACCGGACATATTATATAATGTAGTATGTCCGGTCGTTTTATTAAAGATTGTGAAAAAAATAACTTGCCTAATAAGGTATATTAAGTATTATATCGTCTGTTATGAAAATAGTGTTTTGCATATTCGCTCTGATCGTTCTGATTTGCCCGCTAAGTCTGATTGCACAGGATAATGAAACCTGTATGATGTGCCATGAGGATAACGAGCTTACCGGTTTCAACAAAGCAGGGGAAGAGATTTCAGCTTTTGTAGATTTGGAAAGATATGACAATTCTGTTCATGCAGGAATGGAATGTATAAACTGTCATACGGATTTAGATGGTTTTGATGATTTCCCGCATGAAGAAGAACTTCAGCCTGTAGATTGCAGCGTTTGCCATGATGATGTACTTGAAAAACATGAAAAAAGCATTCACAATCAGAAGGCTCAATGTTATGATTGTCATGGAAATCATTATATTGTAACACCGGGAGATTCCGATGTAGGTAGTGGGGGAGTCGATTGTGGCAAATGTCATAAGCGAGTTTCTGATGAATATGATAAATCATTACATGGCAAAATAGTCCATTCAGGCGCTCCCTTAGCGCCCCGTTGCTGGGATTGCCACGGATCACATGATATTCTTGATATAAAGTCGCCAGATGCCCGAGTTAATCGCTTTAATATACCCTTTATGTGTGGCAGCTGCCATAAAGAGGGGACAGAGGTCACACAAAAATATGATATCCCCGAAGACAGCATTCTATTTCACTATTCACAATCAATACATGGTGTTGGACTATATACTCAGGGGCTGATAGTTACTGCTGTTTGTATCGACTGCCACACAGCTCATAATGTAAGAGATCATGCTGACCCGGAATCAAGTATCAATCGAAATAACATTGCCAATACTTGTAAGCAATGTCATGGACAGATTGAAAAGGTCCACCGCAAAGTTATCAATGGTGAACTCTGGCAAAAGGAACCTAATAAGGTTCCTGTCTGTGTCGATTGCCACTCCCCGCATAAAATCAGAAATGTCTTTTATGAGGAGGGGATGGCTGACAAGGAATGCCTGAAATGCCATTCCAATAAAAATTTAACGATGACCCGTAACGGTGAAATCATCTCTTTGTATGTTGATTCAATTGATACACATGACTCCATGCATCGGGGGACAACCTGCGCCCAGTGCCATACCGGAGCAACACCTGGTCATGAACGTCCCTGTGAAACAGTAATCAACCGGGTGGATTGCTCTATCTGTCATTCCGAAGTGATTGTTGACTATAATATCAGCACCCATGGCACTCTTCATAACCGCGGTGACAAAGATGCTCCCTACTGTTCTGATTGTCACGGCAAGCATAATGTAAAAGGGAAACTCGATACTTCATCGCCAACCTTTCCCACCAATGTTCCTAAGTTGTGCGGCCGATGTCATACCTCCGGTGGATCTGTTGATAAAAGAGTAGCGGATACAAGCGGCATTTACTTTGCTGATGCTTATAAAATGAGTATCCACGGCAAGGGCTTGCTTGAAAGCGGCCTGGTAGTGACAGCCATGTGTACTGATTGTCATACGGCTCACAAAGAACTGCCCAAAGACAATCCCAATTCTACCGTTAATCCGGAGAATATTTCAAAAACCTGCGCTAAATGTCATAACGGTATTTATGAAAAATTTGTAAACAGCATCCACTCGCCAATAGTAAGCGATTCTAAAGAGCCTTTACCAAATTGTTCAGATTGCCATCATTCCCATAAAATTACACGAACTGATACTGATTCTTTTGAATCGGATATCCTGTTGCAGTGCGGCGGCTGCCATGAAGATGTTACCGAATCATATTTTGAAACATTCCACGGAAAAGTATCCAAATTAGGTTATGGCGCCGCAGCCAGATGTCATAACTGCCACGGGGCTCACGATATCCTTCCACCCAGTGATCCGAACTCAAGTCTCTCTCGTCAAAATATTGTAAAAACATGCGGACAGTGCCATACCGGGTCACATCGCCAATTTGCCGGGTACCTTACCCATGCCACTCACCATGACCGCACTAAATATCCTATCCTCTATTATACTTTTTGGTTTATGACCATACTACTGGTTAGTACTCTAATTATTGCCGGAACGCATACTCTTCTCTGGATGCCGAGATCATTCCAGGCTATGAGACAGCATAAAAAACTTCGTAAAGAAGTTCATGGCCGTTTAGAATTCCAACGATTTAAACCGCTTCAGAGCTGGCTGCATGTGATGGTTGTCGTCAGTTTCCTGGGCTTGGCATTAACTGGCATGACTCTTAAATTTTCATATTTAGGCTGGGCACAATGGATTTCAGCCTTCCTTGGCGGTTTTGAATCAGCCGGTTATATCCATCGCATGTGTGCTATTATCACCTTTGCTTATTTCGGTATTCATCTTTATGACTTGATAAATTCTGCACGGAAGAGCAATAAGTCCCTTAAAGAATTTTTAGCCAGCCAGAGAAGCATGATCCCCTCAAAAACAGATTTGCATGAACTGATTGGGACACTAAAATGGTTCCTCGGCATGGGGCCAAGACCCCGCTATGGTCGCTGGACCTACTGGGAAAAATTCGATTATTTTGCAGTCTTTTGGGGTGTAGCAATAATTGGATCTACCGGCTTGATGTTATGGTTCCCGGAATTCTTTACCCACTTCCTTCCGGGTTGGATTATAAATGTTGCTACTATTATTCATTCCGATGAAGCTCTTCTGGCTACTGGATTTATTTTCACTGTCCACTTCTTTAATACTCATTTCCGCCCGGATAAATTCCCGATGGATACGGTTATCTTCACTGGACGTATCCCTGTCAAGGAGCTGCAGCAGGATCGACCCCGTGAGTATGAAGAGCTCATGGAAAATAAAAAAATTAAAAAGCATCTGGTCGAACCACTGCCCGCAGTCATTATCAAAATAATCAGAGTATTCGGTACTTTAGCTTTGACAACCGGATTAATTATAATTTTATTAATCATCTACGCTGAAGTTTTTGGTTATCGATGATTTATGTTAGCATTTTTGAACTATCATCAGGGGCATAGTATGTTGCGTGTTTTTAAAATAATAGGTATTTTTATCTATATTATATTATCTCCCAGCCTGGTCTGGACCTGGCTTTTATCAGAAAGACTGGTTATGAAACGTTTCCTTGTTTTGTTAATGGCGCTTTTTATGGGATTGCCGTTAGTTGCCTTTGGACAAATCGATAATGCGGATTGTTTTGAATGCCACGAAGCGGAATCTCCTCAATCTATGCGGCAGGATAGCGCTTTGGTATTATCAGTGCATAGTGATTTCTCATGTACAGATTGTCATACAGCTATTGAAGAGTTACCCCATCCGGAGGAGATGCCTAAGGTTCATTGTGGTTCCTGCCATGAAGAGGCGGAAGAGACATACAAATATCATGGTCGAATGTCTGTTGAGGATGGAAAAGATATTCCCACATGCTCCGATTGCCATGGTACGCATAAAATACTCTCTTACGAAGATAAAATGTCCATGGTTAATCCGCTTCATATTCCTGAAACCTGCGACCGCTGCCATGAAGACATCAATCTTATCAGCAAACATGAATTGCTTTATAGTCCGCAAGTTATCATTTCTTATGAAACAAGCGTGCATGGAAAGGCTTCACTGGGAGGAGTGCATCTCGCTGCCACCTGTAATGACTGCCACTCAACCGGCGGCACGGCCCATCGAATTCTAAGCCCTGGAAATCCAGTATCTACTATTAACCATTTCAACATTCCCAAAACTTGCGGCAAGTGCCATATGAATATCATGAATGACTACTACGAAGGCATTCATGGTAAGCTGGTACTTCAGGGAGAAACTGACACCCCCGTATGTACTGACTGTCATGGTGAGCATGGCATCCTCTCGCCGACAGATCCAAATTCAACGGTAAGTCCGGCGCGAGTTGCAGAAGCTACCTGCTCCCCATGCCACGAATCAGCCAAGCTGAACGCAAAATACGGTCTTCTGGCCGGTCGACTGGAAAGCTGGGTTGACAGTTATCATGGCCTGAAAAGTAAGGCAGGTGATGTAACTGTTGCTAACTGCTCTTCATGTCACGGTGCTCACCGCATTCTTCCGCATACCGATACCACCTCATCCATCTATTCCGCAAATCTTCAACATACCTGCGGGGGATGTCATCCGGGTATCTCAACGGAGATGGCCTCAATCCCGATTCACTCGACTCCCGGAATGTCCCAGACCCCGATTGCCGGACTTATTGCAAATATTTACATCATAATAATTTTTGTGACGATTGGCTTGATGGTTTTGCACTGGCTGTTAGATCTGAGAAAACAAATCAAATTGGTGATGAAGAAAAAGCAGATTTCTCGAATGACGCTTAATGCCGTCTGGCAGCATGTCTTTCTAATGACAACTTTTATTGTACTGGTTATTACCGGTTTCTCTCTGCGCTATTCAGATGCTTTCTGGGTCAAGTGGCTATTTGCCTGGGAAGGAGGGTTCCCTTTAAGGGGGATAATCCACCGTGTCTCGGCTGTTATATTTATTATTACATCAATCTGGCACATATTCTATATTTATACTTCCACCGGGCGCCGCTTTCTTTCGGATATGATCCCGGGAAAAGAAGACATTACTCATTTATGGCAAATGGTTCTTTATAATATTGGCAGAAGAGATGAAAGACCCCAATTTAGACGCTTCAGCTATGTGGAAAAAGTTGAATACTGGGCATTGGTATGGGGTTCTATCGTAATGATAATCACCGGACTATTCCTGTGGTTTGATGATATTGCAATTCTGTTTTTTCCAAAAGGTTTTCTCGATGTAACGCTGGTCATTCATTTTTATGAAGCCTGGTTAGCTACACTGGCTATTTTAATATGGCATATGTATTCTACGATTTTCAGTCCGGCTGTATACCCGATGAATCCTTCCTGGATCAACGGCAAAATGCCTGAGGAATCCTACAAGCATGAACATCCGGCTGACCCGATGTTTAAAAAATATGAAACAGAAAAATCAGCCAAAATCAGTGACAAAGAAAAAAAGAATTCAGAATCAAACGACGATAAATCGATTTAAAATATCATATTGAAATAAATTAAGAAGGCCGAAATCACTTAAGGATCCGGCCTTTTTATTCGATTACGCAATTACATACATGACGATGAGGGTCTATAAAATCAAATATTATATTTGATCTTTTTTTATAAACTTATGGGCACGCTGCTGGTTCATTTCCACCTTTAAATAAATAATTCACCAGGAAAACAAGATCATCAACTAAGATAGTACCATTGCCATTGGCATCACCTTCTTCAAAGCAGCTTGGCATCATTCCCCCTTTAAAG
>JBDRQG010000315.1:0-5125 GCA_043826475.1 bacterium | reverse complement strand
TCTCAGTTCGCCCGGAAGGCAGACAAGAATATGTTTGGGAGACCTGATAGCTTTGGGAAATTCAAAAAAAGAGGGTTCCATCTTCCTCTTAAGATTATTCATTTTGAATTGGGCTACAAGATCTCTTACACTCATTGCAACTGCTCGCTATCAGTCGTATCTATTTCAACAGGTTCAGAATTGTTCTCTATGTCAATAATGGCACTGTTAAATTGTTCAGGGTTAATAAACGAATCAACATTAATCTGGGTTATATCAACTCTTGAAATTTTCCCCGTCTCAACTGAAACCGGATTTATTCTTATTCCATTTAGATCAATATCAACGGCACTTGGAACAGCTACAGATAATGTCATCCGATATTTAGCTGTTATGTCATATGTTCTACCAGGAATCAGGCTTCGGAACAACGCCGTATCACCATCGGCAAAAACAGTGGCCCAGCTTTCGGACCGTGCTGTTAATCGCAATTTCAGTTCCTCCGGTTTCTGGTATTGAGGAACGTTCCAGTCATAATTAGCATACTTCGACTCGGTTCCTTCACCAGCCTGTTCTTCCGTAATTTGTTCGATCTGATTTGATTCCGCAGGCAACGAAGTATTCGCCTGCATATCCTTTATCAGTTGACTGATGACAAAATACCCACCTACAAGCAGAATAGCAATGGCAACTATATAAAAAATTTTGCGATATGTCGGTTTTTTTAAAAAAGAAAATAAATCTACACTCTTCTTCTCAGCTTTTTGATTTACCTTTTTGGTTTTATTCTGATTATCTTTTTTTACAGGAGCGGACTCTTCCGTTTCCTCAATATCAGCCTTTATTGCTTTAACAGTTTCAGTGTAATCAATCTTTAAAGCTTCGGCGTATGATTTGGCGAAAAGACCAAAATATATTTTAGAGGGGAGTTTCTCTACTTCCCCTTTTTCAATATTAATTAAATTAGCTTCAGTAATACGAAGCTCTTCGGAAAGTTCGGTTAGATCTATTTGCAGCCGTTCTCTCTCAAGTTTAAGTAAGGCTCCAATTTTATTTTCTAATTCACTCATAATTAAGCGTTTATGCTAACTCCAATATTTGGTTGACTTCTTTGGCAAGCTCCTCTAAAAGCCGGGTTGGCAAGCCGATCACATTATCCAGATTACCCTCTATTCTGTCAACTAAAAAGGCTCCCATGCCCTGTATTCCATAGGCTCCGGCTTTATCCATTGGCTCTCCTGAATCGATATAATTGTTAATCTGTTCCGGGGATACACGATTGAAAAAGACATCGGTGGTTTCAAAACTAGAGGTTAAGATACCATTGGGATCAGCAAAAGCGACAGCAGTGCAAACAACATGATTCTTTCCTGATAGCAGAGAGAGGATTTTGAAGGCATCATCCTTGTCTTTTGGCTTTCCCAACACTTCATTGCCAAGTACTACAATGGTATCACAACTGATTGCTATTTGATCCTGCTTTATCCTTTGCGCAATCCAGCGACCCTTAAGTTCCGCCAGGGCAAGGGCATATTGGTAAGGCTCTTCGTCCTGAATCTCATATTCCTCAACTTCAGGGATTATTTGTGAAAATTTAAATCCCATTTCAGTCAGAAGTGATGCCCGTCTGGGCGAACCTGAGCCTAAGATAATTTCACGTTTATTTGATAAGATTTTTAAGTTATTAGTCTTCATGTTCAAGCAGTATCGTAACAGGACCGTCATTGTTAAATCTTAAATCCATTTTAGCTCCGAAAATTCCCGATTCGATCTTAAGGCCATAATTTTTAACCATCTCAATAAAAATATTATATAGCCGCTCCGCTTCCACCGGTTCCATCGCTGAATTAAAAGATGGCCGCCGTCCTTTGTGGGTATCAGCATAAAGAGTGAATTGTGAAACAATCATAATCTCATATTTCAAATCAAAGGCTGATAAATTCATTTTCCCCGCTTCATCTTCAAATATCCGAAGATTAACCACTTTTTCAGCCAGATATGAACATGATTTTTCACTGTCGCTGGCTAGAGTTCCGAACAATAGCAGTAAGCCTGACCCGGTTTTTGAATGGCATTGGCCATCGATCCAAACTTCAACTCCCGATGTCCGCTGCAGTAAAACTCTCACGTTTTCTCCTCTTAAAGCAGGGAATATACTCTTTCAAGACTAAAATTCAACCAGTATTACTGATTGTTTTGTATAAAAGAAATAACTTGCTTTGATAAACTGATAGATGGTTATTATAAACATGGGTAAGAATAGTACAACTTTAGGTATAGATATCGGATCGGTATCAGTAAAGCTGGTACTGATTAAAGATGGGGAAATCACCCGTCATATATATCAGCGCTTTAGCGGCGGTCCCTTTGAAACTCTACAAGATATTCTTAATGATCAGTTTAGCGATCTTACCGGACAATCATTTTATCTCGGGTTGACCGGAATCGGAGGGAAAACAGCCAAAACTATATTAGGGGGAGAATTTTTTGGAGAGATAGCCACTCTTGCCGCCGGTAACCAGAATCAATTGCCTCACGTTAAGACTGTTATTGAAATGGGGGGAGAGGATTCCAAGCTTCTGATACTGGATAATGAGCGGGGTATCATCGAGGATTTTGCCATGAATGCCCAATGTGCTGCCGGAACCGGTTCTTTCCTTGATCAGCAGGCGGGACGGTTAAAGATATCTATTGAAGAAGAATTCGGACAGATGGCGCTGAAGTCTAAAAACCCTCCCCGGATAGCCGGGCGATGTTCGGTTTTTGCCAAATCAGACATGATTCACTTGCAGCAAATAGCCACTCCCGATTATGATATTGTGGCTGGCTTGTGTTATGCCGTAGCCCGTAATTTCAAAAGTTCCATCGCCAGAGGGAAGCAGATCATTAAACCGATAGCATTTGAAGGAGGAGTAGCGGCCAATCCGGGTATGGATCGGGCCTTTACCGATATTCTGGATCTTGAAAAAGGTGAACTCATAATTCCGAAATATTATAATGTGATGAGCGCCATTGGAGCGGCTCTATTAGCCCAAAAGAGTCAATACATAGTTAATAAATTCAGCCCTGAAAAAATAGAAGAATATATTAAATATCGCCAGGTTGTCGAATCCGGACGAGAATCCCTTACCTTTGATTTCCCTGAAAATAAATTCTATGATATCACCAGCACCAAACGTCCGGTAGCAGAAACCGGGACAGATGTCTTTTTGGGAATAGATGTCGGTTCTCTTTCTACCAATGTCGTTCTGATCGATAAGGATCACAATGTAATTGCACGGCGCTACCTGATGACCGAAGGACGCCCTATCGAAGCGGTTCGCAAAGGCTTGAAAGAGATCGGTGACGAAGTTGGAGACAAGGTCAAAGTATGCTCTGTTGGAACCACCGGTTCGGGGCGATACCTGATTAACGATTTTGTCGGGGGGGATATTGTCCGCAACGAAATTACCGCGCAAGCTACGGCGGCAATCAATATTGATCCAACCGTTGACACGATTTTTGAAATCGGGGGGCAGGATTCCAAATATATCTCAATTGAAAATAAAGTGGTGATTGATTTCGAGATGAATAAAGCCTGTGCCGCCGGAACCGGGTCGTTTTTACAGGAACAGGCAGAGAAACTAAATATCAATATTGAAAAAGAATTCGGCGACAAAGCCCTCCGTTCCAAATGCCCGGTTGGCTGCGGGGAGAGATGCACCGTCTTTATGGAATCGGATCTGGTTTCACATCAAAGAAGCGGCGCCGGCAAAGATGATCTACTTGCCGGGTTAGCCTACTCAATTGCGGCCAATTATCTAAATAAAGTTGTTGGTGATCGTAAAATTGGTAATAATATTTTCTTTCAGGGGGGAGTTGCCTGGAACAAAGCAGTCGTAGCGGCCTTTGAAAAACTAACCCGCAAAAAAGTTACTGTTCCGCCGCATCATGATGTCACAGGAGCAATAGGGTCAGCTATCCTTGCTATCGAAAAACTTAAAGATGAAAATTTTAAGACCCGGTTCAAGGGTTTTGATCTCTATAAGCGGCAATATGACATTGACTCTTTTTCTTGCGAGGACTGTTCCAATCAATGCGAAATTCATAAAGTAGAAATAGAAGGGGAAGAACCCCTTTATTATGGATCCCGCTGCGAAAAATATGATGTAAAAACTCAGGACGATACCCAGCTGCCTCATGATTATGTCCGCGACCGCCAAAAGATGCTTTACAAAACTTATATTGATTTAGATAAGCTGAAAAAATCGAGAGGGAAGATCGGGTTCCCGATTGTTCTGCAATTTTATGAATACTACCCCTTCTGGAAAGCCTTTTTTGAATCTTTAAATTACAAAGTTGTCAACTCGTCCAAATCGAGCCGGAAAGTTGCCGATGAAGCGCTTGAGATTTTTGCCGCTGAAACCTGCTTTCCGATTAAACTGGTTTATGGCCATATTGCTCGATTGTTAAGAAAGAATGTTGATACGATATTCCTGCCATCGCTGATAAGGGTGGCTGATGAAAGTGAAGAGGATCATAAAGGATCTTTTAGCTGTCCTTATGTGCAAAGCATTGGGTCTTCGATCAGGGCTCATTTTGATTTCGAAAAAGAGGGAGTGAAATTTGTAGATTCTCCGGTTTCAATCAGCTCTGATCTGAAAGATATGCATTGGAAATTCAAACAATTAGCAGCAGATTTTAAAATCTCTGATCGTGAACTTAAAAAAAGCCTTAAAGCCGGACTTACTGCTTACCAGAAGTACAAAAAGAGCTTATACGATAAAGGACAGGACCTCCTTAAGAATATTGGACCCGACGAAAAGGTTATCGTCATTGTCAGCCGACCTTACAATGGCTATGACAAGCGGATTTCGCTGGAACTACCTGAGAAGATCAGTAATTTAGGATACAAGGCTATCCCTCTTGATTTCCTCCCCCTTGAACAAGACGAAAATGATTTCTCCTTTATGTACTGGCGTTATGGCCAGCGGATTATGGCGGCGGCTGATTGTATCAGGAATCATAAAAATTTATATGCTGTTTTTATTACATCGTTTGGATGTGGTCCTGATTCGTTTATAAATCATTTCTTTCTTAAACAGATGTCGGGCAAACCGTACCTGCAGCTTGAGTTGGATGAACACTCAGCCGATGCCGGCATGAT
>JBDRQG010000314.1:0-2289 GCA_043826475.1 bacterium | reverse complement strand
AGCGTTAGTCCATAATTCACGAGTTAGATTAACTTTATGATGGCAGTAAGCAATCGGGTCGTTGACCTGATCAAACAGGAAACAAAGGGGATCGATCCCTTTGGGGCTTGATCCAAAAGCATCTTCGTCGGTTCCGTAAACTAACAATGGATCGGCCGCTTTATCAGCGATAGTTTTTAGTTGTGGTAGCTCTTCTTCAGGAGTTTTAGCACCAAAATCGGAGTAAGCATATTCAATGACCCAATCATCATAGGGGCCTGGAACTGAGGGGTAAAACTCACCCTGTTTTTTTCCGGTAGCGGCAATATTTGGCGGATTGTAATCCATAACGGTGCCGCCCATACTGTTTTCGATGGTAAATTTTCTGTCTTGAAGCTGTTCCAACGAATAAATAGTGGATGCTTTAAAATTGTGTCGGAAGCCAAGCGTATGGCCGACTTCGTGAGCAATCAATTCTACCAGATAAGAATGAACGTATTCTTTTGTTAGAGAGTCCTTATCAACAAAATCACCAACCGAACCAAGCAGGTAGGTTAAACCGAAAGCCGCTTCTTTGGCTGATTCGGAAGCATAGTTGCAAAGAATTTCTCTTGGCTGATTAATATCAATCATTACATGGTTTTGTTCCGGATCACCATCGCTCATAGCCAATGGTTCAATGAAATATTCCATATTAGTATACATGTAGCGGATAAAATCGGCAACAACTCTGACATCGGCATCATAAATTTGTCCGGTAAAAGGATTAGCTCGGCTCGGACCGACCGCATAACCACCCCCCGGAACGATAATCCAACGAACGGTGTTGTAGCGGACATCAGCCGGATCCCAATCGGCGGTGTCAGGCATTTGTTTGGCTACTATGGCATTTCTGAAACCAATTTTTTCAAATGACATATTCCAGAACTCAATTCCCTCGGCAACAGCATCACGATATTCTGCCGGTACGGTATTCTCTACCCAGTACACAATCGGCTCTACCGGTTCGGAAATACGGGCTTCGGGATTTTTCTTTTTCAGGTTCCAGCGATTGATAAAACGAACATAGGGAGATTCTTCATCTAAAGTAGAGTAATCCTCATAAATAGTCAGGAAATGTCCCACCCGGTCATCGGCTAAACGAGGAACATAATCGGTCTCCGGTATTGAAGAAAGTGAATAATGAAAAGTGTGGAACATGCTGTAAGGGTTCTGCATTGTTTCGCCATTAAAAGGTATAGAAGTCTTATAATGCAGTTTGACATCAATTTCACTATTTTCAGGGAAAGACTTAATTTTATCAAAATAACTGTTCTTACTGTCAAAACTCATCCCCATTTTTGCCTGAGACATAAAATAGCCCAGGTTTTGCGCGTCACGAATAAACAGATCGGCTGGATCAATCAAAATTGCTTCAGTTGAATCCTGCGATTTGGATTTTACCGGTGTTGAAGCGAAAAGGTGGTCTGTTATACTACGCTCAAGTGCTTTTGACATTGATGCAGTGGAGTCGGCTCGAATACGCAGATTTTTTTCCAGCATCATGATATCTTTGCCTATCCGTTTGAAATAAAAGGGAAAAGAACGCCCCATCGAACCATTGTCAAAAAAGGCGCCTTCGGCTCCCGATCGGGTCTCTCCGCAAAGGAAAATTGTATTGTATTGGCTGGGTTTTATGGACATCAGCATACTGTTGTCGGTGGTATCCTGATAAAAATCAAAAAGACCCTCGATTTTTACCCGGTTTTTAATTAATTCATCAAAAGATTTTTCGCTCTCTTTTGATGATTTGCTGACAGGGGTATCGTTGCTGTTAGAATCATGGCCAAAAATTCTAACCCGTCGGCCAGCATCAGCATCAGAAGCTGTCGCGAACAGAAAACAAAGGGTGAACAAAAACAAAGCTGTTAGTTTTGAATGCATGTTTAACCTCGGAAAGTAAAATGTTACTATATTATTCAATTTTATGTTAAACGTAAGGAAATAACCCATTGTTTCCCTGACAAGCGAATTAAAGAAAATTTTCAATATTTTAATTTGATTTATAATTGTTATTTATTTCTACGGTCATCTGAATTGATATAGCAATCAAGATAACTCTTCCCTTTATCAGTCAAGTCGTAATAAGTATGATTACGATGCTTGATCCATTTATTATCAACAATCCCTTTGCGATACTGGATAATAAGTGGTTTCACCCGTTCAAGTAAACCCATTTCGCGAAGTTTTTTATGGCAGTCAAAAGCAGCCTGTTTGGGGATGTTTAGCTTGCGGGCTACTACCAGTGAGTAATCAACACCATATTCTCTA